>DAIDTL010000034.1 GCA_027457225.1 Ferrovaceae bacterium | reverse complement strand
GGCCCATGTCCGCCCCCATACAGTGGCTCATGCCGCTTTTGAAGAACAGGTTCTGGAAGGTCCTGACATTGATCTCGCCCTGCTACCCATCCAGCAGTGCTGGCCTGAAGATGCCGGGCGCCTGATCACCTTCGGCCTGGTCATCACCCGGGGATTGCGCCAGGAGCGCCAGAATGTGGCCGTCTACCGGCAGCAGGTAATCGGCCGCAATCGCGTCATCATGCGCTGGCTGGCCCATCGGGGCGGCGCACTGGATCATGCAGACTGGACCGCGCGCCATCCCGATAAACAGTTTCCTGTGATGGTGGCCCTGGGTGCCGACCCGTGCACGCTTCTGGCTGCAGTGGCGCCGGTGCCTGACAGTCTTTCCGAATACGAATTTGCCGGATTGTTGCGCGGTCAATCCACATCCCTGCGTCGCGGTCATCTGACCAACCTGGATGCCCCTGCTGGTGCCGAGATTGTCCTGGAAGGCCACATCTACCCCAATGATCGGGCACTGGAAGGGCCCTTTGGCGACCACACGGGCTACTACAACAGCCAGGCAGAATTTCCCGTATTCACCATCGAGCGTATGAGCTTGCGACGGGACGCCATATATCACTGCAGCTATATGGGCCGCGCCCCGCTTGACGAACCATCGGTATTGGCCCACGCCCTCAACGATATTTTTGTCCCTATCCTGACCCGTGTCTTTCCCGAGATCCGGGATTTCTACCTGCCTCCGGAAGCTTGTTCCTACCGGATCGCGGTGGTCAGTCTGCATAAACAATACCCGGGACACGCCCGTCGCATCATGATGGGTATCTGGTCCTGGTTGCGCCAGTTTACCTATACCAAATTCGTGATCGTGGTCGATGAAGACATTGATATTCGCAACTGGGCCGAAGTCATCTGGGCCATTTCTACGCGCATGGATCCGGTCCGAGATTGCCTGCTCATCGAGAACACCCCTATTGATTACCTGGACTTTGCCAGCCCGGAACCCGGCCTGGGACGCAAAATGGGACTCGATGCCACCCACAAGTGGCCGGGTGAAACCCATCGTTCCTGGGGGCGTCCCATCGTACCCGACCAAGCAGTGGCAGCTCGTATGGAATCCCTCTGGCAACGACTCTTCACGAAGGAAGCCTCATGACCATGGAACTTGTCTGCCCCGCCGGGAGTCAAGCTGCGCTGGCTGCAGCATTGGAACAAGGTGCCGATGCCGTCTATCTGGGGTTGCGCAATTCCACCAATGCGCGCGCGTTCCCCGGCCTCAATTTTACTCCGGAGGCTTTGGCCGAAGCTGTGAACCAGGCCCATGCGCGCGGGTGCAAAATCTACCTGGCTTTGAATACCTATCCCACGTCGGATCATATGGCGCTATGGAAAAACAGTATCGATACCGCCGCTAATGCCGGCGTCGATGCCTTGATCATCGCCGAAATGTCCTTGCTGGATTACGCAGCCCGCCATTATCCCGGCACGCCGCGCCATCTGTCGGTTCAGGGCTCGGCCACCAGCCCGGCCGCCCTGCGCTTTTTTCATGAGCAATTCGGCATTGCCCGAGCCGTGCTGCCACGTGTACTGTCGCTTGCCCAAGTAGAGCGGGTTTGCGAAAAATCTCCGGTGGGTATCGAAGTGTTTGCCTTCGGGAGCCTGTGCATCATGGTGGAAGGACGATGCCATTTGTCGAGTTATGTCACCGGCCAATCTCCCAACTGTCATGGGGTTTGTTCTCCGGCGCATCATGTCCATTGGGAAGAACTCCCAGGTGATCAGCGCCGGGTGCGCCTTAACAAGGTACTGATCGATGAGTTCAAGGCCGGAGAGTCTGCCAGTTACCCCACGGTTTGCAAGGGACGCTATCTGGCGGGCGGAGCCTTGTTCTACGCCCTGGAAGAACCCACCAGCCTCAATACCCTTTCATTGCTGCCGCGTCTTGCCAAGGCCGGTGTGGTGGCGCTTAAGATCGAAGGGCGCCAGCGTGGGCCCGCCTATGTCGCCAAAGTCACCCGTGTCTGGCGTCAAGCGCTGGATGCCCTCCAGCAGCAGGAACCCTTTGTGGTACGCCCTGAATGGCAAGCTGCGCTCACTCACGTGGCCGAAGGACACCAAACCACCTTGGGCCCCTACCACCGACCCTGGCATTAACCCTCGGCACAACGTCCATTATCCGGAGTCATGCATGAAAATCAGTCTGGGACCACTGCAGTATTTCTGGAAAAAATCCGAAGTCCTCGATTTCTATCGGGCCGCTGCAGGCTGGCCCGTTGATGTGTTCTATCTGGGCGAAACGGTCTGCAGTAAACGTCGCGAACTCCGTCTGCGCGATTGGCTCGCTCTGGCCGAGACTCTGGCGGATCAGGGTCGTGAAGTCGTCCTGTCCTCGCTGGCTCTGATTGAAGCGGAATCTGACCTCGCCACCCTGGCGCATCTGGTGGACAATAAAAAATTCAAAGTAGAGGCCAATGACCTGTCCGCTGTGCAGCTCTGTCACGAACATCAGGTTCCATTCATTGCCGGCCCTACCCTCAATATTTACAATCATGAAGCACTCGCCCTGCTGCAACGGTGCGGGTTGACCCGTCTGGTGCTGAGTGTGGACCAGGGAGCACAACAGTTGGAAGCCTTGCAGCGGCAGGCTCGTCTTGCGGCGCAGCCTTTTCCAGAATTAGAGGTGTTGGTGTGGGGAAGAATACCGCTGGCCTACTCTGCACGTTGTTTCACCGCTCGTGCCCATAACCTGGCTAAGGACGACTGTGGATTATGCTGTCTGGAATACCCGGATGGATTATTGGTGGAAACGCGAGAAAGCCAACCGTTTCTATGCATCAACGGCATTCAGGTGCAGAGTGCCGCATGCTGCGACTTGGGTCCTGAGTTAAACGAACTGGCGAAGCTTGAAGTAGATTACCTGCGCATCACACCGCAGCGGCAGGACACTGATCTCGTGGTTCGGCGCTTTGCCGAAGCCTTGTCAACCCGAACACCTCCAGCGCGTCATGGGGATTGCAATGGATATTGGCACGGGGGTGCCGGAATGGCACAAATCAACACCCTGGAACTTTGACCAATTACGCTGGAGCCTGACCGCCATGTCTTTGTCACACTTATTAACCCCGGAGAATATCCCCAGACCCATGCTGCGCTTGTTGCCACCTCCACGAGTGCTGGCATGCGGTTTGCGCCTGGTCTCTGCCAACTGGCAAGGGCGGGTGCTGACCGGCCTGATGAATCGTCTGGTCCTCTCCACACTGCCCCCCGCTACGCTGCATTTTTTGGAACGGCGGCGGTTGGCCATCGAAGTGGAAGATCTGGGATTGCGATGGGTCTTCATGGGCGAGGGTCCGCGTCTGCAGGCACTTCCTGTGGATACAACGGCTGAAGCGACGATCTGCGGCCGCGTCCTCGACTTGTTATTGCTGGCAAGCCAACTGGAAGATGCAGACACCTTGTTTTTTCAGCGACGACTCACCATGACCGGGGATACCGCCTTGGGGCTGGAAACTCGCAACGTGTTGGATCAACTCCCTTGGGAGCGATTGACGCCCGGACTGCGCATCACCCTCAACCATCTGGCTCGATTTGCGCAAGCAGCGCATGATGCACGCAGTAAATAAACCGTAAATAGCGATTACTGTCCACAAATCGATTATGGATCACGAAGATCTACGTGAGGCTTCGTGCCCTAAGCTGTCATAAGTGCTTTCAAAAAAGGTAGTTGCGCCTGAATTGGATGTTCCTTCAATATCATTGATACCCGTTTTCAGTCCGTTACAGGCTTATACCTTGTAGGCTATCCGCAGGTATCTTTCCAGCCAGGCATCCATCGACCAGTAACTACGACTGAGTATTAGCAGAACGGCGAGCAGTATGCCCCAGGATATATGCTGGTTGATACCTGCCTCGCTTAAGTCGGCGTAAGAAATGACGGCAACTATGTTAAGGATGAAAAGACCAGCTGCGGCAAACCTTCCAAACAAACCAAAAACCAGCAAGGCTGACAAGCCAAGCTCTGCGCTGGCTGCCATAGTGGCGGCCACCTCCGGGGGCAGCAACGGCACATGGTATACGTCGTTAAACAAGTATAGTGTGCTGTCCCAGTTGGAGACTTTAGTCAGTCCGGACTTGAAAAATACATTGGCAAGATACAGCCGTAGCGCCAAATCAAATACAGGGGACAGGTATTCCGGCCAGTGTGAGGCCCTGTAATAAAGCCGGGCAAGGCAAGGGATTGCTTTCATTGAGTATTCTCCAAAGTAAAATCGATCAGAATTCCGCGCGCGACCAAATTCACCAATGCGGCAAGAAGATCAAATTCAGGATGGCATTCTAAAACGGTGGCTGTGGCTTCCCCCAATGAAACCCCAGACCGAATAATTTGCAGCCACGTAGCATCAGCTTCTCCAAGTTCACTGACGATGATCGCATTATTCGTCCGGCTGACCAGGGCATTGGTTGGACCACTATCCAGGTTTATGTGGAAGTCACAATTGGCACCGGGTTGATGTCCGTTCCAAATGGCGGTAATCGGATAGCTGGAGCGTACCAAATGGCTGGATGGATGGACGTGGAGAACCAGGCCAACATAATTCTCTGGGTGGATTTTTAACAGCCTGCCAACATCAAGTGTGGGGCCATCATCAGCAAAATAGGCGCGATGGCAGGCCCACTCCAGTACCGCAATATCCGGCAGATAAACCACTCCTTGTGCTGGTTCAAAGCCGGCAATAAAGTCTGCCATTTCGGCTCCATAGTGATGCAGGTTGCCGCTGGCGGAGGGATGCCGCGCTATGTATTGCTTCGTCAAACACCTGAAAAAATCCTTGCCCACCAGTTGTTCAATGACAGGGTAAGCATATGCAAGCGCATCATGCAGATTGCCAAAATAGTTATTACGGTACACATCCAGTGCAGTTTCGACAGGGTATTTCGGGCAAAATGGTTGCACTTTGGATGAAAGGCCCAGCCCCAATACTATGGAGTCAGCGAAATCGGACAGATCGTCATGCAGCACGGGCATGATACTTTTCCAGTCTGTTCTGTGCGTTAGCAGCTTCACCCATGAGAACTGGCAGTGCAGGAATGTCGCTATCCCATTCGATCAGTGTGGGTCGCGGACCAATGTGCTGCAGGGCATATTCATATAACTCCCATACCTCCGGATGGACCGGGCTGTCGTGGGTGTCCACCAGGCAGCCCCCCCTCTCGCTGTAACCAGCCAGGTGAAACTCTTCTACTGCTCCAGCGGGGATGGCCTTGATAAAGGCCTCGGCATCCGCATCCAGGTTACGTACATTCACATACAAGTTTTCTACATCGAACAAAATCCCACATCCCGTGCGACTAACCAATTCAGATAAAAACTCACCTTCAGTCATTTCACTGTGGGGAAATGCCAAATAACTGGCGAGGTTTTCCACCAGCAATTGCCGGCCCAGTATTTCCTGTACTTGCTCTATACGGGTTGCTACATGGGACAGGGCTTCTTGCGTATAGGGAAATGGCAACAGGTCGTTGATTACCAGACCTGCTGCAGAATTCCAGCATAGATGTTCTGACACGGCGGCAGGTTGCACCGCATCGCATAATCGGTGCAAAGCCGATAAATGCATCTGGTCAATCGGGGTGGTGGAAGCCAATCCCATTCCTACGCCATGCAGGCTGACTGGGTAATGTTCGCGCACCTTGAGCAAAGTGCGCAGGGGTGCACCACCACCGAAAAAATTCTCGCTATGAACCTCCACCCAGCCAATCTTCGACAACCCATCCAATACTTCACGATAATGGGGCGCCCGCAACCCAATACCGGCGGAACATGGCAGGGAATGCGTTGCGGGCTGGGCCATTACATTTTCTTCAATTGGCCGTCAGAAATTTTCTCGCAAGTACCCTTGGGTACAGCAACAAAATCCATGGGGTCTCTGTCCTTGGTGGCCTGTCCGGCACAGGAATGCGCGCTCTTGTTGCTGGAGCAATCATTCTTGCCCGCCTTGGCTACCCCAAAGCATTTTTCCATGTCCATCTTCTTGTCATCGGCCATGGCATTGCCACTGACCAGACCCAGCATCAACAGGCTACCAACGGCGGCAGTAATAATGCGACGATTATCCATAATGAACTCCTTAGGTTGGATTGATTGAACCGGAGAATTTGTCCCCGTTTGTTAGTCGTGAAGATTCACGATTCCTTACAACGACGTCAATTTATTTGAACCAAAAGACAGCGGCCCCCACTGCTATGATGACCATCACACCCAGCATCATTTTTTCATGTACGCACATACCGGATTTTTGTTTGCAGCCTTCCATCGAACACATGAGTGACATTTCAATCTCCAAAATAAAATTTACCGTTAGAATCGCCAACAATTCAAGGAAGCATTTTCTGCTTTCTTGACCGTTAGTCGTAGCGAGCCTGGAATCCTTACAGGATTTTAAAAAATTGTTATGCTTCGCATATGGAAAATGAACTGGCCTCTTTTCGCAGCGACATGCTCAAATTCGCATGGCTACAATTGCGTGACAAAGCCACGGCGGAGGACGCAGTGCAGGAGGCGATGGCAGCGGCTTTGTCCGGAAAGAGGCAATTCGATAATCGTGCACAACTGAAAACTTGGGTATTTGCCATCCTCAAGAATAAGATTGTTGACATCATTCGTGAGCATGCCCGCTATCGAAATGCCGGGGCAGCCATAGATGAAATTCCAGAAGACGCCTACGAAGACCTTTTCGACGATAATGGCCATTGGCAGGTCGATAGCCGCCCTTCAACTTGGGGCGACCCGGAAAGCAGCTTCTCCAACCAGCAGTTCTGGCAAATATTTGAAATCTGCCTGACCCGGCTGCCAGACAATACTGCACGGGTTTTTATGATGCGCGAGATGCTGGGTTTTGAAACGGAAGAAATTTGTAAGGAACTGGCAATCAGTCCGACTAATTGCTGGGTAGTACTGCATCGAGCGCGCATGGCGCTACGGCTTTGCCTGAATGATAGATGGTTTCGTACGGAGAACAGGGATGCTGGATTGTAAGCGGGCAACTGCATTGATGTCGCAGGGGATGGACAAAAAGCTCGGCATGTTGCAGAAGACGAGCCTACGCCTTCACCTGATGATGTGTGAAGGCTGCCGAAACTTCAACAAACAGATGCGATTCTTGCGAGAAGGCCTAAGGAAATTCCCCCAGCAAAATAGTTAATCAGTTTGTGACGATCCGCTATCTGGAGAATATTTAACCGTCCGGTTTTGGCTGTCAGCACTCATCAAACCAAGGGGCAAGTCTGTGCCCATTCCGGTCCGTGGAGCAGCGGCTTCGGGGTTGATGGGAATGCGCATGCCATTATCCAATTATTTACCTATAGGTGTGGCCTAAGCGGGTTTCCGGCGAACACGTCGCGTCGGCGAATCTTTATGTCCCCCTAGGCATGTCGCATTCGGTGCAGCAAGCTAAAATGAACCGACTGACCGCCCGGGGGGGATTTGCCGTGACTCCGTTGGAACATTTCAGCGAGATCATCAACCAGCTGTATCGCTCAGAATCCCGGCGAGTGCTGGCGACGTTGATTCGCCTGCTCGGCGATTTCAATCTGGCGGAGGATGCCTTGCACGATGCGTTCCGGGCGGCCATGGAGGAGTGGCAAAAAAAGGGGATTCCAGCGAATCCGCGGGCCTGGCTGGTGTCGACCGGTCGATTCAAGGCGATTGACCGGATCCGCCGCCTGGCAAAGTCTGATACGCCGTTGGATTCGATTGAGGAGCCGGGGTCACTGGATGACGATCCCGCTCAGCAGGATGAAGAATCCCTCCAGGACGATCAGTTGCGGCTGATTTTCACCTGCTGCCATCCGGCACTGTCGCCCGAGGCACGTTCAGCCATGACACTACGCGAGGTTTGCGGCCTGACCACGGAAGAAATCGCACGCGCCTACTTCATTACCCCGGCGTCGCTGGCCCAGAGGATTGTCCGGGCGAAATCGAAGATAAAGGAAGCGAAGATTCCATATAAGGTCCCGGAGTTGCGCGAGCTCCCGGAGCGCTTGCACACCGTGCTGCAGGTCATTTACTTGGTGTTCAATGAAGGCTACTCGGCATCATCGGGCGATTCGGTAACGCGTGTTGATTTATCGGACGAGGCCATACGGTTGGGGCGCCTGTTATTGGATCTGCTTCCGACCGCGGAGGTGCGGGGGCTCCTGGCGCTCATGTTGTTGCACGAATCCCGGCGCACGGCCCGCACCGATCCACAAGGCGATTTGATCCTGCTGGAAGACCATGATCGCAGCCGGTGGAATCAGGACCTGATTAGGGAAGGGATTGTGCTAGTCGAAGCGGCCCTGCACTCGGGCCAGTTTGGGACGTACACCCTGCAAGCGGCCATTGCGGCTGTGCACGCGGAAGCTAAATCAGTGGAGCAAACGGACTGGCCGCAGATCGTCGCCCTGTACGATCGTCTCTTAGATTTGGGACCATCGCCGGTCATCCGCCTCAATCGGGCCGTGGCCGTGGCCATGCGCGAGGGCCCGGCCGCCGGGTTGGCCCTGATCGACTGTCTCGGTAGGGAAGACGATTTGACCGGGTATTATTGGTTTTTTGCCGCCAAGGCGGACCTGTACCGGCGGCAGGGTAATACCGAGGCGGCGGATGCCGCGTACCAAAGGGCACTGGATCTCACTCAATTGGAGCCGGAGCGGCGCTATTTGCAGAAACGGCGAAACGAGCTCCGTGAAAAATAATCGGCGCGCTGTCGAAAACCTGGATGCCCATTCGACTATGAGTGCCGAATACATAATCTGAAAAAGGAGTTTTTTCATGAAATTCATGATGTTGATGATCCCATCCGTCTATCAGGGCGGAAAGAAACTGGCCCCCGGTTTCGTGCCCGACGCAAAAAAGGTCGAGCAAATGGGGCGATTCAACGAAGAGATGGCCAAGGCCCTCAAGCTGCTGGACCTTAACGGCCTGCACCCGCAGTCCACCGGGGCGCGGGTGTCCTTTTCCAAGGGCAAGCCGACCATCACCGATGGTCCGTTCCTTGAGACCAAGGAGGTGCTGGGCGGGTACTGGATAGTGGAGGCCAATTCGAAAGAAGAGGTCGTGACATGGGCCGCGAAGTGCCCGGCTGATGACGGCGACACCATCGAAATCCGTCAGGTGTTCGGATCCGAAGACTTCAAGCCCGCGAAATAAAGGAGCAGTGGCATGAAATACATTTGCCTGGGTTACATCGAGGACAAGCACTTCGGACAACTGACCGAGAAGGAGCAGCACGACTTCATGGATACCTGCTTCATCTACGACGAGGAGCTTCAGAAGAGTGGCCACTGGATCGGTGGCGAGGCGCTGCAACCGGTGAGCACGGCCACCACGGTCCGGTACCGCAATGGCAAGCCGCAGATTACCGACGGCCCGTTCGCCGAGACCATGGAATTCCTCGGGGGCATCATGATCCTGGAGGC
>DAIDTL010000033.1 GCA_027457225.1 Ferrovaceae bacterium | reverse complement strand
GGTAATACACACCTTCCTTTTGGAGCACGCCACGCGCCAGATATTCCAGATTGACCTGGTGCACGATGCCGATCCCGGGAGGCACCACGCGAAAGGTGTCAAATGCCTGCATGCCCCATTTCATGAACTTGTAGCGTTCGTTGTTGCGCTGGAATTCCAGTGCCATGTTTTCCTTGAGGGCCGTGGGGCTGTTGTAGTGATCCACCTGAATCGAATGATCCACTACCAGATTAACCGGCACCAGTGGCTCGATTCGCTTGGGGTTTTTACCCAGGCTTTGCGCCACATTGCGCATTGCAGCCAGGTCCGCCAGCAGCGGCACCCCGGTGAAGTCTTGAAGTACAACGCGTGCCACGACAAAGGGTATTTCTTCAGTGCGCACCGCCTTGGGTTTCCAGTTGGCCAGTTCGCG
The DNA here is from genome assembly GCA_027457225.1 of Ferrovaceae bacterium. Taxonomy (GTDB): domain Bacteria; phylum Pseudomonadota; class Gammaproteobacteria; order Burkholderiales; family Ferrovaceae; genus JAJZRV01. The sequence goes on along the minus strand of DAIDTL010000033.1, from coordinate 9,373 downwards.
CACATGGGCTTCAGTGATACGTTTACCATCAAAATTACGCAGCACCGATTCCAGCACGATGCGAATGGACACTGGCAAACGCGAAACATTGGCGATCCCTGCGGCTTCCAGGGCTGGAATGGAATAGTAGGCGCCCTGACCGGATTGGAGCGTAAACGTTTTGCGGGAATCAAACAGGTTGTGACTCATAAAGCTCTCCAAAAACCGCTTAGATGACAAACAGGTCAACGAATTCGTTGACCGGAGTATTTTCCAGGCGCGATTGATCCAGCGCCAGGGCCAGGATGGCCTGCTGTTGTTTGGCCGGGAAACGGCGTGCGAGGTTGGTCCGGAACTTGGCCTCCAGTTGCGGAATACCTTCTGCACGGCGGCGCCGATGACCGATGGGGTACTCCACGGCAACCAGGTCGGTTTTGCTGCCATCCTTGAAGAAGACCTGAAGGGCATTGGCGATGGAGCGTTTGTCTGGATCGTGATATTCCTTGCTGTAACGCGCGTTTTCCACACAGCTCATTTTGTCGCGCAGGGTATCAATGCGCGGGTCGCTTGCCACGGTGTCTTCATAGTCGGCCGCGGTCAGGCGACAGAAGATCATGCCGATTGCGGCCATGTACTGAATGCAATGATCACGGTCGGCGGGGTTGTTAAGCGGGCCCTTCTTGTCAATGATGCGAATGGCCGACTCGTGGGTGGTGATGATCACTTTTTCGATCTGGTCGAGACGGTCCTTGACGAGCGGATGCAGTTTGAGCGCACATTCCACGGCGGTTTGGGCATGAAACTCGGCGGGGAAGGAAATTTTGAACAGCACGTTTTCCATGACGTAACTGCCATAAGGACGTTGGAATTTGAAGGGTTGGCCCTTGAATAGCACGTCATAAAATCCCCAGGTTTTGGCGGTGAGTACCGAGGGGTAGCCCATTTCGCCTTTCTGCGCCATCAGGGCCAGGCGAACGGCGCGACTGGTGGCATCACCTGCAGCCCAGGATTTGCGGGAACCCGTGTTGGGCGCATGTCGGTAGGTGCGTAAACTTTGGCCATCCACCCAGGCCAGCGACACGGCATTGATGATTTCGTCGAAGGAGAGTCCAAGCAACTTGGCGACGATTGCAGTAGATGCGACTTTGACCAGAACTACGTGATCCAGGCCGACGCGGTTGAAGCTGTTTTCAATCGCCAGAACGCCTTGAATTTCGTGGGCTTTGATCATTCCTTCCAATACTGCACGCATGGTCAGCGGCGATTTACCAGCTGCAACGCGGCTGCGCGATAACCAATCGGCCACAGCCAAAATACCCCCCAGATTGTCAGAGGGATGCCCCCATTCCGCAGCAAGCCAGGTGTCGTTGAAATCCAGCCAGCGGATCATGCAACCAATGTTGAACGCAGCGAGCACCGGGTCCAATTGAAACTGGGTACCCGGAACTTTGGCTCCATTGGGCACCACAGTGCCGGGTACGATGGGACCCATCAGCTTGGTGCACGCTGGATAGGATAGCGCTTCCAAACCACAGCCCAGGGTGTCGATCAGACAGTTACGGGCTGTGGTCAGTGCTTCCTGCGAGTCGATGGGGTAGGCATCGACATAGCGGGCAATGTCCACCAGAACCTGGTCAGGATCGGGGCGGACATTGGAAATGGATGCGGACATGAGGGCTCCTGAGAGAAGGATGGGTTTTAACGCAGGTCGATTGGGACAAAAGTCCTGGGTTCCGGACCAGTGTAATTGGCGCTGGGACGGATGATCTTGTTGTCTTGACGTTGTTCGATGGCGTGTGCTGACCAGCCACTGGTGCGGGATATGACAAACAAAGGAGTAAACATCAAGGTGGGTATGCCCATCATGTGGTAGCTCGATGCGCTATACCAGTCCAGGTTGGGGAACATTTTTTTCTCGTCCCACATCACCGTTTCAATACGTTCGGAAATATCGAAGAGATTCATGTAACCTGCTTCTGAACACATGTTGCGTGAAATCTCTTTGATGACCTGGTTGCGCGGGTCGCCAATGGTGTACACGGGGTGGCCAAAGCCGATCACGATTTCCTTGGCAGCCATGCGTTTGCGGATATCGGCCTCTGCTTCGTCGGCTGAATGATAACGGCGGATGATGTTCATCGCCACCTCGTTGGCTCCTCCATGCTTGGGGCCACGCAGGGCGCCGATTCCCGACGTGATGCAGGAATACATGTCCGAGAGCGTGCCGGAGGTAACCCGGGCAGCAAAAGTGGAAGCATTAAACTCGTGTTCGGCGTACAGTATCAGTGAGGTGTCCAGTGCTTTTTCGTGGCTTTTTGATGGGGCCTTACCGTGTAGCAAATGCAGAAAATGCCCCGCAATTGTCTCGTCGTCGGTTTCCACATTGATGACGATTCCCGAGTGGGAATAGTGATACCAGTAAAGCAGCATCGAGCCGAAAGACGCCATTAGCCGGTCTGCGATGTCACGCGCTCCGCCGATATTGTGGTCTTCAACTTCCGGCAACACCGTACCCAGCATGGAACAGCCAGTGCGTAACACATCCATTGGGTGGGCTGCGGCGGGAATTTGCTCCAGCACGGTCTGAAGAGGGGCGGGCAGGCCGCGCAAGGCTTTCAGTTTTTTGCGGTAGTGGCGCAATTCGGCGGCGCTGGGAAGATGATCATGCACCAGAAGGTGCGCCACTTCCTCAAAGGTGGCATGGCGAGCCAGGTCCAGAATGTCATAGCCGCGGTAATGTAGGTCGTTACCGCTGCGCCCCACTGTACATATGCTGGTGTTCCCGGCAGCGACTCCGGATAGCGCAACGGATTTTTTGGGTTTGGCGGTCATACCGCTGATTTCACTGCTCATGCGTTGTCCTCCCGTGAAAAAAGTTCGTCCAATTTTTGTTCGTAAGCGTGGTAGTCGAGAAATTTATAGAGTTCAGAACGGGTCTGCATGATTTCCAGCACCCCTTTTTGGGTGCCATCCCGACGGATGGCTTGGTATACCTTGAGTGCGGCAGCATTCATGGCACGGTAGGCGCCACAACAATAAAGCACGATATCCACGTCAGCGGATGCCAACTCCTGCACGGTGTAAAGCGGAGTGGCGCCAAATTCGGTGATGTTGGCAAGGATCGGGACTTTGACTGCAGCCTTGAACTGTCTGTACATCGTCAGGTCCGTCACAGCTTCTGGAAAGATCATGTCTGCACCTGCTTCCACGCAAGCGTGCGCGCGATCCATGGCCGCGTTAAGACCTTCGATTGCGAGGGCGTCAGTTCGTGCCATGATGATGAAGTTGCTGTCGCTGCGTGCATCCACAGCCGCTTTGACCCGGTCCACCATTTCTGATTGAGAGACAATGGCTTTGCCCGGCCGGTGGCCACAGCGCTTGGTCTGGACTTGATCTTCAATGTGCATCCCGGCCGCACCAGCCTTGGAAAGGGAGCGCACAGTGCGCGCAATGTTGAACGCACCACCCCAACCCGTATCGGCATCCACCAGCAAGGGCAGTGACGTCGCATCGGTCATGCGGCGTACATCGACGAGTACGTCTTCCAGGCTGCTGATGCCCAGATCAGGCATTCCCAGGGAGTTGGCAGCAACCCCTCCGCCCGACAGATATATGGCCTTGTAACCTGTGGCTTCCGCCATGCGGGCAGTGTAAGCGTTGATAGCACCGACAAGCTGTAAAGGTTTTTCGGAAGCCATGGCTGCTTTGAGACGGGATCCGGGTGAGAGGTGTTGTGACATGGGTTCTCCTCCTGATTCCGGGAGTGATTAACTTTATTTTCCCGGCGACCGAATGATGTTAAGGTGCTGCCTCGATCATGTCAAGTAACATATAACTTATATAAGATATAACACAGTGGACAGTCCTAAAAAGCCCGTGATAGACTCACACCAACATGGAGATGACATGAATATCCATTCGTCCCCCAGCTTTAGACCCCTCTATGATCAGATTAAAATCCTGATCACACAAAGCCTGATTGCAGGCGAGTGGCGTCCAGGAGATGCTATTCCCAGCGAGATTGACCTGGCTTCCCGCTTTAAAGTCAGCCAGGGAACAGTGCGCAAGGCCATTGACGAATTGGCCGCCGAAAATATCCTGATTCGGCGTCAGGGTAAAGGTACCTTTGTTGCCAGCCATTCCCAGGAACGCGCTTCCACGCGGTTTTTACGCATCGCTCGGGATGAAGGTGTTTTCGAATATCCAACCAGCCAGCTGCTTTCCGTCACTCGCGAACGGGCTCCCGAAGGATCCGCCAGTCTGCTCGATCTGCGAACGGGCGCCAGTATTTTTTGTATCAAACGATTGCTGTCCTTCGAAGGCATACCCAGGATTTTCGACGAAATTCATGTGCCGGCCGTCTCGTTCAAAGGGTTGGATGATGCGATGATCCGCAACTATACGGGCTCTTTGTACAGTTTCTTTGAGTCACATTTCGGAATCGCCATGATTCGTGCCGAAGAACATATCAAGGCTGTCAAGGCCGGTCCGGTGGAAGCAGAACTGCTCCACGTCAATCTTGATCAACCGTTGCTGCGCGTGGACCGAGTTGCGTTTACGTATGGAGACCGTCCGGTGGAATGGCGCCGTGGTCTGTGTCATACCGAGCGTTTTTCCTACGTCACTGAGATGAGTTGAGAGGGTGAACTCCCCATGGCAAACATGACACCCAAGGCAAGGCCCAAAAATCTCGATCTTGGCACCATCAGGCTCCCCTTGCCTGGCATCGTTTCCATCCTGCACCGGGTCAGCGGTGCCCTTCTGTTCTTGCTGGGAATTCCCTTTCTGCTCGTAGCATTGCAAGGCTCTCTGCACTCCCGTGAAGAGTTTGCAGCCATCGGGGCATTCCTGGCGCACCCGGTGGTTAAATTATTGCTGATGGGGCTTGTCTGGGCTTTCTTGCATCATTTCTGTGCTGGCATTCGCTTTCTGCTACTGGATATTCACAAGGGAGTCAAAATCGAATCTGCCCGCACCAGTAGTCTTTGGGTTATGGTCATCAGTTTGCTACTGACCGCGATTGTCGGAGTGGCACTATGGTAAATCGTATCGTGGTTGGTGCCCACTACGGGCTGCGCGACTGGTTGTTACAGCGTATCAGTGCCGTCGTGATGGCTGTTTATGCCGTGGGTTTTGTTCTCTGCGTGCTACCCCGCTTGCCACTGAGTTTTGAAGACTGGCGCGCCTGGTTCGCCAATCCCTTTGTCAAGATTTCCACGTTGATGTTTATGCTGTCCCTATTGCTGCATGCTTGGGTTGGTGTGCGGGATATTTTCATGGACTACGTTAAACCGTTCGGGGTACGTCTCTGCCTGCAGGTTCTGGTGATTCTGGCGTTGATTGTTTACGCCATATGGACAGTTAGCCTTCTTTGGAGCGTTTGATATGGCCTTGCCACGACAGATATTCGATACCGTCATCGTAGGAGGCGGGGGCTCGGGCCTAAGGGCGGCATTGCAACTGGCCGAAGCTGGGAACCATGTGGCTGTATTCTCCAAAGTATTTCCCACGCGCTCGCATACTGTTGCAGCACAGGGCGGCATTGGCGCATCGCTTGGTAATATGCAGGAAGACCACTGGTTGTGGCATATGTATGACACGATCAAGGGATCGGATTATCTGGGGGATCAGGACGCCATCGAGTTCATGTGTCGTAAGGCCGCAGAAGTGGTCTACGAACTGGAGCATTTTGGCATGCCGTTTGACCGTAATCCTGATGGCACAATCTATCAGCGCCCCTTTGGCGGGCATTCGCAGAATTTTGGCCAGCGGCCGGTGCAACGCGCCTGCGCTGCAGCAGATCGCACGGGCCATGCCATGTTGCACACCTTGTATCAGCGCAACGTGCGAGCCCATTGCCAGTTCTTTGTGGAGTGGATGGTACTCGATCTGATTCGTGACTACGAAGGGGTAGTGGTTGGAATCGTGGCGCTCGAGATGGAAACCGGCCAACCCATGATTTTTCAGGCCAAATCCACGATTCTCGCTACCGGCGGTGCAGGGCGCATCTACCAATCCAGCACCAATGCCTTCATCAATACCGGGGACGGATTGGGCATAGCAGCTCGTGCAGGCATTCCGTTGGAAGACATGGAGTTCTGGCAGTTTCATCCTACTGGAGTGGCTGGTGCCGGGGTGCTGATCACTGAAGCAGTACGCGGAGAAGGCGGTATTCTGCTCAACTCCAAAGGTGAGCGCTTCATGGAGCGCTATGCGCCCACCATGAAAGATTTGGCCAGTCGCGATGTGGTTTCCCGTGCCATGGATAAGGAAATCAAGGAAGGTCGCGGTGCAGGCCCGGAAAAGGATTATGTGCTGTTGAAGCTTGACCATCTCGGCACCGAAGTCATCAACAAACGATTACCTGGAATTCTTGAGATTGCTCTCAAGTTTGCCAATGTCGATCCTACCCGCGACCCCATTCCCGTGGTTCCCACCTGTCACTACCAGATGGGCGGCATTCCCACCAACTACTATGGTCAAGTCGTTGCACCGCGTGGCTCGTCCGGCTCCAACGAAGTCGTTCCCGGCCTGTATGCGATTGGGGAATGCGCCTGCGTTTCGGTGCATGGTGCCAATCGTCTGGGGACCAATTCTCTGCTCGATTTGCTAGTGTTTGGCAAATCTGCGGGCGATCATGTACGCGAATGGCTGAAAGGCAATCCTCAGCATCGGGATCTGCCGCAGGATGCCGCGGATCGTTCACTGGAGCGGCTCGCTCGACTGGACAATGCCGAATCAGGCGAAAATATCTCGGAAGTGGCTGCAGCCATGCGGCGCACCGTGCAGCACCATGCTGGCGTGTTCCGTACCGGCAAGTTGCTGGCTGAAGGGGTGACAAAAATTCAACAGGTGGCAGAACGCGCACGCAATACGGCCATTAAGGACAAGAGCAGGGTCTTCAACACTGCGCGCATCGAGGCGCTCGAACTGGAAAATCTGGTGATTGTGGCTGAAGCTACACTGGTCGCTGCCGAGGCCAGAACTGAAAGTCGCGGTGCCCAGGCACGCGAGGACTTCAAGGATCGCGATGACAAAAACTGGCTCAAACACAGCCTCTGGTATCTGGAAGGCAGCCGTTTGGACTATAAGCCTGTCAATTTGCAGCCGTTGACGGTGGAATCCTTCGAACCCAAAGTACGCGTGTATTGATCAGGAGTTCCTATAGATGAAATTTAGCATTTACCGCTATAACCCGGAGAAGGACAACAAGCCTTACATGCGGGACTACGAGCTGGAATTGCTCCCAACGGACCGTATGCTGCTTGATGCCATACTGCGCATCAAGACGATGGACGACTCCCTGGGATTGCGCAAATCCTGTCGCGAGGGCGTTTGCGGTTCAGATGGCATGAATATCAATGGCAAGAATGGCCTCGCTTGCGTTACGCCCCTTAAGGATCTCAAGGAGCCGGTAGTGTTGCGCCCGTTGCCGGGATTCCCGGTGATCCGCGATTTGATCGTCGACATGGGTCAATTCTTCAAGCAATACCATTCCGTCAAACCCTACCTTATCAACGATAATCCTCCTCCTCAGAAGGAGCGTCTGCAGTCGCCGGAAGACCGGGAGGAGCTTGACGGCTTGTACGAGTGTGTCCTGTGCGGCTGTTGTAGCGCATCCTGCCCTTCCTTCTGGTGGAATCCGGACAAGTTCGTGGGGCCCGCAGCTTTGTTACAAGCCTATCGATTCATTGCGGATACACGCGATGAAGCCACCAGCGAACGTCTTGACAATCTTGAGGATCCTTATCGGCTGTTTCGTTGTCACACCATCATGAATTGTGCCGATGCCTGCCCCAAAGGGCTTAATCCCACCGAAGCCATTGGCAGGATCAAGAAACAGATGGTCAAGCGGATGGTATGAAAAAGCATGGAACTTTTTACCCGTGAACAGGAACGCATTCGCTGGCGTAGCCGGCGTGGCCTCCTTGAGATGGACCTGATATTGCAACGTTTTCTGGCGCAGCACTTGAGGACGCTCTCTGAGCCGGAAATTCGAGCTTACGACGCACTGCTGCAACTGCCAGACAACGATTTTCTGGATTTTGCCATGGGGAGGAAAACCCCAGAGAAAGCAGAGCTCATTCCGGTATTGGAAAAAATTCGTCAATCCTGAATACACACGGGGTAGCCCGGTAACTACTGTTGCGGAGAACGAGCATGAATAGCAATGGCAAGGCGGTTTTAACGTACGACGGTGGAAAATCCATCGATCTGCCAATCTACTCTGGCACGATCGGTCCTGATGTCATCGACATCCGGTCGCTGGGGCAAACCGGGATGTTTACTTACGATCCTGGATTTTTGGCCACTGCAAGCTGCCAGTCTGCCATCACCTATATTGATGGTGATGCCGGGCTGTTGTACTACCGTGGTTATCCCATAGAGCAACTGGCCGAACATGCCGACTTCATGGAAGTGTGTTATCTACTGCTCAATGGCGAATTGCCCAACAAGTCGCAGCGCGAAAGCTTTGAAAGCAATATCCGCCGCCACACCATGGTGCATGACCAGCTCACCAACTTTTTCAAAGGGTTCCGCCGTGATGCGCACCCTATGGCGGTGATGGTCGGAGTAGTGGGAGCACTTTCGGCGTTCTATCACGATGCCTTGAACATCACCAATGCCGAGCACCGTGCCATTTCGGCCACCCGTTTGCTGGCCAAGGTTCCCACCATCGCGGCCATGTGTTATCGCTATAACACGGGACTGCCTTTCATCTATCCGCGTAACGATTTGAGCTACGCGGCCAATTTCCTGTACATGATGTTTGCCACCCCGTGCGAAGAATATGTACCCAATCCGGTGCTGGTGAAGGCTTTTGATCGCATCCTGACGCTGCACGCCGATCATGAGCAGAACGCCTCTACTTCCACGGTGCGTCTCGCAGGTTCCAGCGGCGCCAATCCATTTGCCTGTATCGCCGCGGGGATTGCCGCCCTCTGGGGACCGGCGCATGGCGGCGCCAATGAGGCCGTGCTGAAACAATTGGGCGAGATGGGAGACGTTTCTCAGGTAGGGAAATATATTTCATGGGATTTGGCCATCGGGTTTACAAGAACATGGATCCACGTGCAGGCGTGATGCGCAAAACTTGCCACGATGTGCTGAACGAACTGGGGCTGCATGACGACCCCATGTTCAAGCTTGCACTGGAATTGGAACGCATTGCCCTGGAAGATGAGTACTTCATTTCCAAAAAACTCTATCCCAACGTGGATTTTTATTCCGGCATTGTGCTACGCGCTCTGGGGATTCCGGTCAGCATGTTCACGGCAGTCTTCGCCTTGGGACGCACAGTGGGCTGGATTACTCAGTGGAATTAAATGATCAGTGACCCCGAGCAAAAGATTGGTCGCCCGCGTCAACTCTACGTCGGCCCGGCCAAACGCGA
>DAIDTL010000032.1 GCA_027457225.1 Ferrovaceae bacterium | reverse complement strand
CCATTGATCGCGGTGAACGGTTTCAGGTTAAACGCATCACCGTCAAACCGGGCGCGCGTCTGTCCCTGCAATTACATCACCATCGGGCCGAGCACTGGGTGGTGGTCAAAGGCACCGCACAAGTCACGCGCGGCGAAGACGTGTTTCTGTTGCACGAAAACCAGTCGGTCTACATTCCGTTGGGAGTCAAGCATCGACTGGAAAATCTCATGAGCGAATCCCTCGAAATCATCGAAGTCCAGTCGGGACGTTATTTGGGAGAAGATGACATCGTCCGCTTCGAGGACGGCTACGGACGAAGCTAGTTTGACTTGGCCAGTTGCGAGATCTGCGCCACCCAGGGTTCCCAGACATTTTCAGTCACCGGCACAGCAGAGAGCAGGCGCGCCTGGGCACGCAGTACCCCGGTGGCATAACTAAGATAATCGCTGGCACGACGGGCGATCAGGATATCAGCCTGAGCCACATCGCCCCAAGTGCGCACGCCCGATTTAAGCCCCATCTCTGCAGCCCGCTTTTGCTCCTGCGCTGCCATGATGAGAAGTTCGGCGCTGCGCGCACGTTCCAGACTGGCCTCGGCAGAGAACCAGTCCGACTCTACCTGAGTGGTCAATTTGAGTTGCTGCGCGCGCAGGTCCTCGCTGGAGGCATTGGCTGCATATTCAGCCTGACGTTGGGTCGCGGTCAACCCGCCACCGTCATACAGCGGAATGTTGACCTGGACCCCGGCGCCCAACACGGTATACCGCTGATTGATGGTAAACACCGTGTCGTTTTGGGCCCAGCTCTTGGAAGCCACCAAATCCACGGTCGGCAGGCGGTCTGCCCGCGCTTGTTCGGCGCGTTTTTTGTTGACCTGTTCAGCCGCCTGGGCCGCAAGAATCTCCGGATTGGTGGCTGCCACGACCTGTTGCAGCTCTTCCGAATTGGCTACGGGAAGATGCACCTGACGATAATCTGGCAAGTGCATCTCGCGCATGTCCGTAGCCTCCATCCCAGCCAAACGCTTGAAAGTCTGCTCGCGGCTGCGCTGATTGATTTCGGCTTCCAGCAGTTGCGATTTTGCCAGTTCATTCTGGGCATGGGCTTCCACTGCGGCATCCTTGGTCCCGTCCCCCGCCTTGAGACGCTTGTCAGCCTGTTCGGCAGCATAACCGGTGGTCCTGACCGTCTCCCCATAAATACGCCGCAGTTCTATGGCTGAGAGCACATCCAGCCAGGCATTGGTGGTGCGCAACCAAAGATCGCTGCGCGCCGAGGCCAGTTTTTGGGTACCGTATTCCGATTGCAACTGCCCGATGTCATAACCCATCCAATCGCGTGGATGGTACAAGCCCTGACGCAAGGAAAACTGGTTGTTGTAGGCGTTGACCAGATAGCTCGCGCCGACCGCGCCAGCAGAGGCTTCCTGTTTGACACCTTCCTCGATTTTCTGGACCAGGCTCTGGAAACTGGTTTGAGGCAACAGCTTGGCCCGGGCGATGGCGATATTCTCAAAGGCCGCATCGCGATTGGCTTGTGCTGATGCAAGCGTTGGATCATTTTTTTCTGCTGAGGCAATGGCCGCATCAAGATCCATGGCCTGCACCAGGGACAGCGGCCCCAGCATCAGTCCGGCCAACACGCAAAAGGAGAGCCGTCTCATGCTAGCGTTCCTTGAGCGAAAGAGCCGCCCGGTCTTCGATGGGCTTGATGAGATAGTTCCAGAAGGTGCGCGAACCGGTCTTGATGATGACCTCGGCGGGCATACCCGCCTGCAGCGTTTCCCCATTCAACAACTTTGCCGAGTCGGGAGCGAGTTCGATGCGGGCCGTGTAATAGGAAATTTCCGGTCGTTGCGGGTCCTGAAAACGATCCGGCGACACCCACTGCACGACACCGCTCAATACTGGCGTGGTGCGCTGATTAAGCGCCGACAGGCGCACGTCGGCGGTAAGACCGGCATGGATCTTGTCGATCAGGTGGGTGGGAATCTGCACTTCGAGCACCAGCTTGTCGCCAGCAGGCTCAATCTCCATGATCTTGCTGCCGGGTTGAATCACCCCGCCAACGGTGTACACCGACACCCCCATGACCGTCCCGGCCACTGGCGCGCGGATGTCGGTGCGCAGGTTTTCCTCACGTGCCACCTTGATCTTGGACTCGGCATCGTCGTACTGCCGCTGCAGGTCCAGGTACTGATTACGTGCGTAATAGCCCTCATCCACCAAAGGTTTCAAGGCGTCCAGCTGAATTTTCAAGGTGCTGGCAAGATGATTGTTGATGGCGAGTGCCGCTTCGCTTTGGGTGTTGATGAGGCGCATCACAACCTGATTCTTTTTGACCGTATCACCATCGCGAACCATGAGGGCGTCGATGGTGCCGCCGGTTTGGTGTTGAATCACCTTGCGTTTGGAATCCGCCACCACCGTTCCCTGAACCGGGACCCCCTCATCCAGATGGGCGCTGAAAGACCACCAGACAAATCCTCCAAAACCCACCAGCAGGATGATCCAGCCCAGACGAACGCTGTTGCGCGCATTCACCGGAACCGCAGCAGTCTCCGGTTCCCGTACGACCACGGGCGTGACATCGATGATCACGGGTTCGTTTTTGTTCATGTGGATGACTCCTGGGCCAGGGCGGTTTGCGCCTGCTGGTTACGTGCTGCGGCAAGCGCCTGCAACACGGCATCGCGCTCACCAAACATCTGGACCATCCCGTCACGCAGTAGCAGGAGCTTGTCCACCGCCTGCAACACGCTCATTCGGTGCGTGATAACGACGACCGTTTTACCAGCCTGCTTAAGAGCTTGCACTGTGGATACCAGTGCAGCTTCTCCCACGTCATCCAGATTGGAGTTGGGTTCATCCAGCACGATAAAAGCGGGCATGGCATACAGGGCACGAGCGATTCCAATACGCTGGCGTTGTCCGCCCGAAAGGATACTCCCGCCTTCCCCAATGGACGTGTCATAGCCATTGGGAAAATGCAGAATCATGTCGTGCACGCCAGCCAGACGGGCCGCATCCACAACCTGCTCGCTATTGATGACCCCAAAGCGCGCAATGTTTTCAGCCACTGTGCCATTGAACAGTTCCACGTCCTGGGGCATATAGCCCACCCTGGGACCAAGCTCGTCCTTGTTCCACAAATAGACATCGGCATTATCAAGGCGCACTTTACCGACCTGGGCTGCCCAGATGCCAACCATCAGGCGCGCCAGGGAAGATTTTCCGGAGGCGGAGGGCCCGGCACCCGCGGTGGCAGCACTTCCAGCAAGCGGGCCAGGCGCTCGTAGGAACTGCGTGCCGAGGAAAATCCCTTCCAGGTGGCAATCAGCAATTCCACGGGAGCCAAAGCCCGTCCCGTCAGAATGGAGGCGGCAATCATCACCCCAGGCGTGGATTTACCTTCAATGACGAGTAGCGCTCCCAATCCCAGGGCACCTGACTGAATGACCAGGCGCACCAGCTTGGTGATGGCCGAAACCGTGGCAGCCCGATGGGAGGCAATGGTCTGTTGCTGCAGCATGTTGGCTTGATGGCGGTACCAGCGCGTAATCATGGGTCGTAGCATCCCCATGGCTTCGATCACTTCGGCATTGCGCAGGTTGCTGTTGGCAAAATTACTGGCCTGGATGGCGTGCCTGTTGGCTGCCTCAAGCGGCCCCTTCGAAACCTTTTCCGTGATGTACGTCAGAATCACGAGGAGTAGCGTCCCACCCACGGCAAACCACCCCAGCGTCGGATGCAGCATGAAGATCACAACCAGGTAGATGGGGATCCAGGGCGCATCCAGAAATGCAAAGAGGCCATTGCCGGTGACAAACTGGCGTACGTTGTTAAGGTCTCCCAGGGCCTGTGCAGGATTGCCCTGGCCCGCTCTCAGATTGTTTTCAAAAGTGGCAGTGAATACGCGTTTGGAGAGCACTTCATCAATGGCGTTGCCCACCCGGATCAGGACCTGGGAGCGTGCATATTCCAACCCGCCCATGACTGCAAACAGGATGACCGCGATGAGCGACAGAAAAATCAGCGTAAGTTCACTGCGGCTCGTGACCACGCGGTCATAGACCTGCAACATGTAGATCGATGGGGTGAGGTAGAGCAGGTTGATGACGAAGGAAAAGGCGGCCACGGCCCAGAACGCAGCCTTGTGGACGCGCACGGCATCGAGAATTTCGTTACGACTCATTGGCTTGCTCATAGGGCTTTCCCCAATTATCAGGCGCGATAATGCCATAAAATGTGACGGCTGTCACAAAATATAGGGCTTTTTTCAAAAATGGCAAAAAATGGGGTCAACCCTCATTTTCTGGGAAAATAGGGTCCGACCCCATTTTTGTGACCCATTCATGATCAAAATTGTTGTGTTCGATGCTTACGGCACCCTGTTCGATGTTTACTCAATCGCCGCCCTGGCCGAGAAACTGTTTCCCGGGCAGGGAACCGCCCTGTCCAGCTTGTGGCGCGACAAGCAGGTGGAATACACGCGCCTTGTCACCATGAGCGACACCGAAGGACCCGCAGGCAGCCGTTATTATCAATCCTTTGAGGAACTGACGGCAGCCAGCCTGCGCTATTGCTGTCATCGCTTGGGGTTGACCCTGCTACCCGAGCACGAAAGGCAACTCATGGCGCAATATACCCACTTGACTGCTTTCCCGGAAAATATTCAGGTGTTGAAAGCGCTGCGCCAACAGGGATTGCGCACCGCCATTCTTTCCAACGGCAATCTGGAAATGCTGAAGCCTGCCGTGGACAGCGCCGGCATGACGACCTTGCTGGATGAAATCATTTCGGTGGCCAGCCTGCGCCGTTTCAAGACGGCACCCCAGTGCTACGACCTGGTCCTGCGCACCTTCCCTGTGGAAAAACAGGAAGTGCTGTTTGTATCCAGCAATGCCTGGGATGCTCTGGGGGCGACCTGGTTTGGGTTCACAACACTGTGGGTCAACCGTCAGCATCTGCCCTTCGAAACCATTGGCCCAAAACCCAGTTACACCGGATCGTCCCTCGAAAAAACCCTGGAAATTGTTGCGGCCTCAATATCCTGACCGCGTCAGACGGGCGCCTCGAAGTACCCCCGAACGCAATTTCGGCCAGCCACCTTGGCCGAATACAGGGCCTTGTCGACTTTGCTCAACATGGCATCGCGACTTTCTGGTTTCTGCACGTGATACATCCCGATGCTGGCGGTGAAAGAGAAGTGCCGGCCTTCGTACTCCATTTGGAGCGATTCGACGGCGCCTCGGATACGTTCAGCAATGGTCTGCAGATCGGCCTCGTCGCATCCAGGCAGGATCACCAGGAACTCTTCACCTCCATAACGGCCGACGTAGTCGTAGGGCCGGTTGTGGTTTTCGATCACCCGGGCAGTCTGGACCAGCGCCAAGTCTCCGGCGGCATGGCCATAGGTGTCATTGATGGCCTTGAAATGATCCAGATCCAGCAGCAGCAATCCTAGCGTACCTCCCTTGCGTTCCATCCGTGCCAATTCGTTGTCAAAGCGATCCATGATCCCGCGACGGTTAAGCAGACCGGTCAGCACATCATTCTCGATCAACAGGTATAAAGCTTCGGTACGTTCCCGGACGCGCTCTTCCAATTCACGATGGGTATCCCTGATATACGTCACCATATGCCTGAAGGAGCGGGACAGATCGCGCACCTCGCCCCTGCCTACCAAGGGTGGCATCACCTGGAAGTTGCCTGACTGAATGGCATCCGAGGCTTTTTTGAGAGTCATGATGGGTTGTAAAATCCATTGATGCAGAGCGAATCCCAGGATCAACAACACCATCATGAACAGGGCGCCGAAGACATAAGGCACATAGGAAAATCTCTTCATCAGCCCGAGATTTTTCTGATCAACGAGCGTCAGGTCATACCAGCCAATTTCAGGCAGCTTGGCGATCCCCAGCAAAAACGTTCTGCCCTGAAACTCCACCCAGATGTCAACCACATCACTGCTCGGCTCCGCCTTGATCTTGTCCACGGTCTGCCGCAGTTTTTTGACATCCTCTGGATTAAACAGCGCGTCAACGGTGATCCGTTGGGCTGGTTTCTTGGAAATGCTGGCGTAGTCGATCAGGCGCGTGTCACTTGATAATTTGATAGACAGGTCGTCATCAATGAAAAAGTTGTGGATACCCGGTTGGGTGATATTGACCGTTTCTTCCAAAAACTCAGCCAGATCCATGCCGGTGCCCGCAATACCCATAATTTCCCGGCCGTTCCTGATCAACGCATTGACCCAGACCTTGGTCACCTTGAGATATCGGTCTTGCGAGATGTTGATCTGAAAATCCTTGCCTTGTGCCATGGTGGCGTAAAACCAGCGATCGTCCGGATTGTCCCGGGAAAGCCTGTAGCGCAGTTCGTGGCCGCGATACTTGTCTGCCGCATCGTTGAAATAGTAATCGCCGGTCTGGGCAAAGACTGAGAAAAAGGAATGATCGCTATAGCGGATTCGGTACTGCTCCATCACTGCCAAACCATTGTGCCGGGCAACAGGATCCTTGGGATGCAAGACCATTTGGACACGCGCAGGTTCGGCAGCCATTTTTTTGGCCAGCGCCACTTCCCGGCTCAGTGGCGAGAAGGTCCGGTACTTATCGAATAAAATCTGGCGTTCGACGAACTGACGGCTCCAATCCCAGTTGATTTCCGAGGTCATGTTTTTGAACACCATCCCACCAATCAACGACGAGAAAATAAAAATGCCGGTGACCAGCAACAAAAATTTTCTTTCGAGTTTCATTCGAAGCGTTCAGGAAAGATGGGACGTGTCATCTATAATCCCTCAAAAATGAGCAGGTATTGAAGGCATTCTCCACTTTTTTTAAATTTCATCAAACAATCGTTATACTGCAGCCATGAACCCACTCCATCACCTTTTCCAGAACAATCGCGCCTGGGTTCGCACCGTGTTGGCCGAGGATCCTGATTTTTTCAAAAACCTGGC
This sequence comes from Ferrovaceae bacterium, assembly GCA_027457225.1. Taxonomy (GTDB): domain Bacteria; phylum Pseudomonadota; class Gammaproteobacteria; order Burkholderiales; family Ferrovaceae; genus JAJZRV01. Next base: position 2,899 of record DAIDTL010000032.1, on the reverse strand, counting down.
CCGGCAGCAGGCTCCAGAATATCTTTGGATTGGCTGCTCGGATTCACGCGTTCCTGCCAACCAGATTACCGGACTCGCTCCGGGAGAAGTCTTCGTGCATCGCAATGTGGCCAACGTGGTGGTCCATACCGATCTCAACCTGCTCTCGGTGATCCAGTTTGCGGTGGACATGCTGAAAATCCGGCACATCATGGTGGTCGGCCACTACGGCTGTTCCGGGGTCCATGCGGCACTCAACCGGTTGCGGGTTGGAATTGCCGACAACTGGCTACGACACGTGCGGGATGTACATGAAAAACATGACCGGTTGATGGACAGTTTCGATCCTGCCACACGCCATGATCGGCTATGTGAACTCAATGTGATCGAACAGGTGATGAATGTGTGTCACACCACCGTGGTTCAGGACGCCTGGTCCCGCCATCAGGACCTGACTGTCCACGGCTGGGTCTATGGACTGGATAACGGCCTGATCCATGATCTGGAATTTTCAGTCAACGATAATGCATCGTTGAAGGTGTGCTATCCCCAAACCCTCGAAAAAATCAGACAGGCCAAGTAACGCTCAGCGCTGGCAACGCGGACAGTACCAGGTGGAACGCTGCCCTTGCCTGATGTGACGAATCGGACTGGCGCAGTTCACACAGGGGAGCCCGGTACGTCCGTACACCTGATGCTCCTGTTGAAAATAACCGGGCGCCCCGCGACTATCCGCAAAATTGCGCAACGTACTCCCCCCCTGCTGAATGGCTTCCCGTAACACCCCCTGGATGGCCTCCACCAGCAGCACGTAACGGGCCTTGCTGATTCGCCCAGCCGCGCGCAGGGGATGGATGCCGGCGCGAAACAAGCTTTCGCACGCATAGATGTTGCCCACGCCAACCACACCCTCCCCGGCCAGCAGGATCGACTTGATAGCGGCCAGGCGACCTCGGGTGTGCTGCCAAAATCCCGCTCCGGAAAACTCCGGCGCAAACGGCTCCACTCCGAGCCGGTCGAACAATCCAGGCTGGCTGGTAATGGTGCCCCCTGCAGGGTGCCACAGGACAGCGCCAAAGCGCCGGGGATCGTTAAGACGCAACGTCTTGCCCGAACAGATTAAATCGAAATTGTTGTGTCGACCGGGAGCGACGGGAGCGGTGAGCACACGCAATGCCCCCGACATTCCCAGGTGGAGAATGAGCGTGCCGGCAGGCATGTCAATCAGCAAATATTTGGCACGGCGTCGCACAGCCGTAATGGTCTGGCCGGGCAATCGTTTTACGAGCTCGCGGGGAATGGGCCAGCGCAACCGGGGCTGGCGCACCACCACCCTGGAAATCACCTGACCGATCAGGAATGGCGCGATACCCTGTCGGGTAACTTCAACCTCGGGCAATTCAGGCAACGTCGGTGCTCCCGTGCATCAGGGGTCATAGCGGATATACCGATATCGCGCATCCTGATTTGGCGTACCTTCCAGCGCGCCGCCTTCCCGGCCAGGCTGCCATTGAATGACCGATTCCATTTTAAGGGCCAGTTCGAAATCCTTGTCGGTAATCCCGCCGGCTGCATGATTCTGGAGTTTGACGACGACCTTGTCATAGGTCACTTCCAAATCCGGGTGGTGCCAGGCTGCCTCCGCAAGATGGGCTAACGCGTTCACCACCATCAGCGTGCCCTTCCATCCTTCCGCGCGGTAGGTACGCTGAATCTGGCCCTGTTCAAAGCGCCAATGGGGCAATTCGTGATCCAGTTTGGTCTGTATCTCGGCTGCTTCGTAGCAACGTTCAGGTTTCCTTTCTGTCATGACAGGCTCTCCTTCACATCAGACATCCAGTGAAAATGGCGTAAAACGGGTGCGGCGGTCATAGAAATCTTCATGTTCTATTTTCTTGAGCGCATGCACCATCCAGTAGGTCAACGGTGTTGCCAGCACTTCCCACATCGTCTTGAGAAAATACTCCAGGACAGCCACCTGGATAAGGTCATGAAGATCCCAGACCCCATAAAATGCGCCACCGTAGAACAATAGGGAATCCAGTGCCTCACCGACGGCGGTCGAACCGATGGTGCGGGTCCACAACCAACGCCCCTGGGTCAGGACTTTCATTTTTGCCAACACGTAGCTATTGGCAAAACTACCGCACCAGTAGGCCAGCATGGAGGCAATCGCAATGCGCCAGGCATTGCCGAACACGCCTTCCAGTTGTCCCTGAAACTGCGCCATGAACTCATTGTGGGCCGGCGGCAAGCTCACCACGACCCAGGCCATAAAGGACGCAAAGGCCAACGCCCCAAAGCCGGCCCAAACCACGCGACGGTCGCGTGCATATCCGTACACTTCTGTAAGCACGTCTCCAAAAAAATAGGCGATGGGGAAAAACAGGACACCGGCACCGACAGTGAGGGTTCCAATGAACGGCAAAGTCACTTCGGTTTGTTTGGCGGCACCGATAAAATTGGAACACAGCAGCACACACACAAAAGCTGCCATGATGAGATCGTAATAACGATAGCTGCGGTGTGGCGCACTCATGAAGAACAGCTGACCGACAACGTATCTGCCCAATCAGGAGGTGTTCCGGCCCAGGATTCGTGCTCGGGATGCTCGTCAAATGGCGCTTCCAGCACGCGCTGCACCTCGGCAATCACCTCGGGATTGCCCGTTTGGGCAGCGCGAATGGCAATTTCAGCCAAATAATTGCGCAGCACATATTTGGGGTTGACGCGCAACATGGCCTGCTGCCGGACCGAGTCGATTGAACTTTCCCATACCAGACGCTCGCGATAGGATGCCACCCATGGTTCAAATGCAGCACGATCCGTAACAAGGTCCCTGACTTTGGCTTCCGCCTCCGCCGTCTTGCTTCCCAGATGGGACAGGGCGCGAAAGAAACAAGTGAAATCAGTGTGGTTT
>DAIDTL010000031.1 GCA_027457225.1 Ferrovaceae bacterium | reverse complement strand
GACCGGCATAGGGGCCGATCAACTGAGTGGCCACTTTGTAGCCCCCGCCGCCTGATGGGAACAGCTCGATGACTTGGTTGTAGGCCGTGGAAATTAGAAATACCGTCAACGCGGTAGCCAGGGCCAGGTACAGACTCAGGTGAGTATGCGTACCCAGGGCTTTGAAGGCTTCCTCTGGTCCGTAAGCCGAGGAAGACAATCCGTCTGCCCCCAGGCCAACCCAGGCAAAGAAGGCGACCAGCGCAATGTTGTGGCGAGTTTCCGGGGACATTGGATCCCGCGGAGGGCCCAATAACACCTCCGAAATTTTTCCGGCAAGGTTTTGAATCATGATTTAGACGGTAGTGGGGAGAGGCTTCTCCGGATCGAGGTCATATTTCTGGATGGCTTCCGCGACGCGCGAAGCCGGTACCGTACCTTCAGCTGCCAATGCCTGCAGGGCTGCCAGCGCGACGTAGTACCGATCCACTTCAAAGAAGTGGCGAAGCTTGGCGCGGGTATCCGAACGGCCAAAACCATCTGTACCCAAGGTGACATAGCGGCGAGGTACGAAAGCGCGGATCTGTTCGGTGAAGGTCTTGATGTAGTCGGTGGCGGCAACAACAGGGCCGGCAGTTTTTTCCAGGCATTGTTCCACATACGATTTGCGCTGTGGCTGATCGGGGTGATGCCTGTTCCAGCGCACTGTGGCCTGGCCATCGCGGGCCAGTTCATTGATGCTGGGGGCACTCCAGACGTTGCTTGAGATGCTCCAATCTTTTTCGAGGAGTTCGGCCGCTGCGATCACCTCGCGCAGAATCGTTCCAGACCCAATCAGTTGGACTACGGGCCCTTTGGATTTTGCCCCCTTCTGCAGCAAATACATCCCCTTGAGAATGCCTTCCTGTGCTCCTTCAGGCATGGCAGGGTGGCCATAGTTCTCGTTCATGGTGGTAATGTAGTAGAAAATGTTTTCGTGATTCTGGTACATCCGACGCAGCCCATCCTGAATGATTACGGCCACCTCGTAGGCAAAGGTAGGGTCATAGGAGACACAGTTGGGAATGAACGACGCGTGTACCTGACTGTGACCATCCTGATGCTGTAAACCTTCGCCATTGAGCGTGGTTCGCCCGGCAGTGCCTCCGATCAGAAAACCCCGGCAACGCATGTCTCCGGCAGCCCAGGCCAGATCGCCGACACGCTGGAAGCCGAACATTGAGTAGAAGACATAGAAGGGGATGGTTGTGACACCGTGGCTGGAGTATGCCGAGGCGGCAGCAATCCAGGAAGAAAAGGCGCCGGCCTCGTTGATTCCTTCCTGCAGGATCTGTCCATTGATGTCTTCGCGATAATACATGAGCTGGTCATGGTCTTGGGGTTCGTACAGTTGGCCTACCGAAGAATAGATACCAAGGCTGCGGAACATGCCTTCCATGCCAAAAGTGCGGGATTCATCGGGAACGATCGGCACAATCAACTTGCCGATTTCCTTGTCACGGGTCAAAGCAGTCAATACCCTCACGAAAGCCATGGTGGTGGACAATTGCCGTTCTTCACTGCTTTGTAGCAAGGCCTGGAACGCAGACAGTTCAGGGACTTTGAGTGGAGGAACCTTGCTGTGCCGAACAGGGAGATATCCTCCGAGTTGTTCACGCTGAGCCTTGAGATATCGGATTTCCGGGCTATCTTCGGGGGGGCGATAAAACGGTGTTTCAGCAATCACTTCATCTGAAATGGGGATCTGGAAGCGGTCGCGAAATTGTTTGAGAGCGTTTTCCCCCATTTTCTTTTGCTGGTGTGTGATGTTCTGTCCTTCCCCGGATTCCCCCATGCCATAACCCTTGATGGTTTTGGCCAGAATCACCGTAGGCTGACCGGTGTGCTGCACTGCTTGAAGATAGGCGTTATAGACTTTGAACGGATCGTGGCCGCCACGGTTAAGCCGCCAGATCTCGTCATCGGACATGTTGGCGACAAGACGCGCGAGTTCGGGGTACTTGCCAAAAAAATGCTTGCGCACATAGGCCCCATCATGAGCCTTCATGCTTTGATATTCACCGTCCACTGCTTCCATCATCCGTTGCAATAACAGACCGCTGCGATCCTTGGCAATCAGGGCATCCCACTGCCCGCCCCAGATGACTTTGATGACGTTCCAACCGGCCCCACGAAAATCTGCTTCAAGTTCCTGAATGATCTTGCCATTGCCGCGAACCGGGCCATCCAGCCGTTGCAGATTGCAATTAACCACAAAAATCAGGTTGTCCAGACGCTCACGTGTGGCGAGTGAGATGGCGCCCAGGGACTCGGGTTCATCCATTTCCCCGTCACCCATGAATGCCCAGACCTTACGGTTGTCCACCTTGGCAAGGCCACGGTTTTGCAAATACTTCATAAAGCGGGCCTGATAGATGGCCATCAGAGGCCCCAGGCCCATGGACACGGTGGGCATTTGCCAGAAATTGGGCATCAGCCAGGGGTGGGGGTAGCTGGGCAATCCGCCTCCGTCCACTTCCTGGCGGAACTTGCTTAATTGTTCTTCGGTGATCCGGCCTTCCAGAAAGGCACGGGCGTAGATTCCCGGTGCAGAATGGCCCTGGATATAGAGCAGGTCGCCGCCATGATCTGTCGTAGGGGCGTGGAAAAAATGGTCAAAACCAACGTCGTAGAGAGTAGCGGCCGACTGAAAACTGGCGATATGTCCCCCGAGCTCGCTGGAAGACCGGTTGGCTCTTACGACCATGGCCATGGCATTCCACCGAATGAGCGAGCGAATGCGATGCTCCATTTCCGGATTGCCGGGCATGGGAACCTCGAGTGCCGGGGGAATGGTATTGATGTACGCAGTATTGGCGCTGTAGGGGAGGTAAGCGCCAGAGCGGCGAGCTTTGTCGATTAACTGTTCTAGAATGTAATGGGCGCGTTCGGGGCCTTCAAGTTCCAGGACGCTTTCCAGAGCATCCAGCCATTCCTGGGTTTCTTGTTTATCGTTATCGGGCAGTGCGGACATTCGAATACCTCGCGATCAGCGGTTGTTGATATGAACGGGCAACCGGGATCACCGGCCACAATGCTAATATTAAAGCTTATGGAGGCACTTGGCGAGAGTATGGTATGACGGAAGCTCGTGAGCACCTGATGAATCCTTCTGCGTCCCAAGAAGGTATCCTCTCGGTTAATGTGGGTTCTTCCAGCCTCAAGTTTGCACTCTATCCGGTGACGGCCGATGGTGTTCAGACAGCTGTTCAGGTGGGGACTTTGGAAGGGTTGCAGCAAGGCGAATCTGCCTTTGATGCGGCACTGGATGAACTGATCAGGCGGTTGACCTGCTCCGGATCGATGGTGCGCCTGCGTGCTGTGGCGCATCGGGTGGTTCACGGGGGGGCCCATTTTCAAGCCAGTGTGCGTGTCACGGAAGCAATTCTGCAGGACTTGGCACGCTTAAATCCACTGGCGCCGTTGCATCAACCTCACAATTTGGCAGGAATCCGCCGGTTTCAGAGCGCGTTGCCCGAAGTGCCACAGATCGCCTGTTTCGACACCGCCTTCCATGCCGGGATACCCGAGCGAGAGTCCCGTTTTGCCCTGCCCGAGGCGCTGTTTCAGGAAGGGATTCGTCGCTATGGGTTTCACGGGTTGTCCTACCAGCATGTCCGAGATACATTGCAAGTCCACAGCACGCGTGCAGGGGGGCGCCTGCTCATGGCGCATCTGGGCAATGGTGCCAGTCTGTGTGCTGCGCTTCAGGGGCGCAGCGTAGCCACCACCATGGGGTTTACCACATTGGATGGCTTGGTGATGGGTACGCGCTGTGGTGCCCTTGACCCCGGGGTTGTACTCTATCTGTTGAACCAGGGTTGGAGTGCGGATCGTCTTGAAACGCTGCTTTACCGGCAGTCGGGATTGCGCGGCGTTTCGGGTTTGTCCTCCGATCTGCGCGTTTTGCGTGCTGCTGCTGATAGCCGGGCGCAGTGCGCAATTGATTTATTTACTGCACGAGTGGTGCGTGAAGCGGGGGCCATGGCCGCCGTCCTGGGCGGACTGGATGTTCTGGTATTTACGGGAGGGATTGGCGAACACGATGCACTGCTGCGCAGCGACGTTGCGCAGCGTCTGGGTCATCTGGGGGTTGCGCTTCATCCCGAAAACAATCTGGCGGCCCACGGGGACCGCGTACGCCCCATTCACGCCATGGATAGCGCGGCGGAAGTCTGGGTCGTGCCAGCAGACGAGGGGCACGCTGCCGCGAAGGAAGCGTTCAACCTTCTGTAATCAAGGCGGAATTGCCGTCCAGGAGCCTGACTTGCCGCCGGATTTTTCCAGGAGGCGAATGTCGCTCATGATCATCCCCCGGTCCACTGATTTGCACATGTCATAAATCGTCAGCAAACCGACTTGGACTGCGGCCAGGGCTTCCATTTCGACCCCGGTACGGCCCACGGTTTCCGCGGTGACAGTGCAGGTGATGGAAGAATCGGCGAGGTCCAGCGCAAATTCAACCGCAACCCGGGTGAGCGGGATGGGGTGGCAGAGCGGGATCAGGTCGGCCGCCCGTTTGGCGGCTTGAATGGCTGCCAGCCGGGCGATGCCTAGCACATCCCCCTTTTTAGCAGCACCGTGTTTGACCATGCCCAGGGTTTCTGGTTGCATGACAATTCGGCCTGAGGCGCGCGCCACCCGGTGAGTCTCGGCTTTACCAGCCACGTCTACCATATGGGCCTGGCCGGCACTATCGAAATGGGTCAGTGTGGGGTTCATGACAAGAGTTCAGCGCTCTGTAACAATAGAGTAGGAGATTATAGGGGAAACGGAACGATGTGCCACTCGGGTTATCATAGCAAGATGCGTCGACTTCTTGTATTTCTTGTGACCTGCTGCATGGTTGGCGGTTCTGTCGCCTATGAACTGCCTGATCTGGGTGACAGCTCGTCAACGGTGTTTTCCAGCCAGGATGAAAAAGCCCTGGGGCGTGAGATCATGCTCGAAATTCGTAGCGACCGGGTCTATTTTGATGATCCTGAGAGCGTTGATTTTCTGAATAGCGTTGGTAACCGGTTGCTCGCCGTGAGCGATGACCTGGGGGGCAGCAGTTTGAATTTTTCTTGATCCAGGACGCAAGTCTGAATGCGTTTGCACTGCCCGGAGGATTCATCGGGGTGCATACGGGCCTCATGATGGCGGCTGAAAACGAATCCGAGCTGGCTTCGGTCCTGGCGCACGAAATCTCCCATGTCACGCAACACCATATTGCGCGCATGATTGAAGCGCAAAGTAAAAACATGCCCCTGACACTGGCAGCCATGGCGGCAGCCATTCTGGCGGCCCGCAGCAATCCTGATGCCAGCATGGGGGCCGTTATGGGGGCTCAGGCCGGGATGGTTCAGGCACAACTTGACTTCACCAGGGAAAACGAACGCGAAGCAGACCGGTTGGGCATACAACGTTTGATCAAGTCGGGGTATGATCCGCGCGCCATGGCCAGTTTCTTTGGCAAGTTGCAACGCTATGGCCGGTTTTATGAAGGCACTTCACCGGCTTATCTTAAAACGCACCCACTGACCACGGAGCGTCTTGCCGAAATTCAGGATCGGTTGCAAGACGTTCCGTATCGCCAAATTCAGGATGGCCCAAATTTTCAATTGATTCGCGCTCGGATTGCCGCGCTGACGGGAACCTCACGTGAAGCGATGCGCTACTTCGATGGGCGTTCGCTCGATGTCAAGCGACCGGAAGATAGGCCGCTGTTTTATGGCAAGGCTGTTGCACAGTGGCGTCACGGCAAGCTGGACGCCGCCGCCAGTACCCTGGCGTTGGTGCGTACGTTGTACCATCCGAACGTGCTGTTCGACAGTCTTGGTGCCCAGATCGTGCACGACCAGGGGAATCTGTCTGAAGCCATCGACCTGTACCGTACCGCCTTGCATCATTATCCGGATCAGCGTGCGCTCAATTATGGGTATATCAAGACCCTGCTTGATGCGCATCGGGACCAGGAGGGCCTGGAAGCCATCAACAACAGGTTGTCACTGTCGCGCAGTGACTACCATCTGTATGACCTGCAGGCCAGAGCTTATGCGCATCTTGGCAAACAACTTCTAAGCCATGAAGCTTTGGCGGAATCATACCTGCGTCAGGGTAATCTGACCGCAGCCCTGGATCAATTGCAAATTGCCGTGAAAAGCGACGATGGTGATTTTTATCAGAATTCCAGTGTTGAGGCGCGTATCCGAGAAATCAAGAAAGAGCTCAAAGCACAAAACGGCAAAAAATCAGATCGTTCAAATCTGAGCGGGTCTCTGACAACTCCTTGATTAAACGCGTTTTTGCAATCGTTCCAATTGAACTTGAAGTTCTTTGAGGGTGCGCGTAAAACGTTCCATCCGCGCCTGCTCCTGAGCCACCACGGCTGCTGGTGCGCGGTCAACGAAGCCTGAGTTGTCCAGCTTGGCACGGGATTTTGTCAGATCTTCTTCCAGCTTGGCGATCTGCCGGTTGAGTCGATCTGCTTCGGCAACAACATCAATTTCGATTTTTAGCATCAGCTGGATATCGCCGACAACAGCGACGGGGGCATCCGCGTCAGGCAAACCTGCCGACTGTGTCGTGACTTCCGCAAGGCGGGCCAGAAACTGGAGATAACCTTCCAGTCCGGCCAGTTTTCCAGTATTGCCGCTTATCAAGAGCGGCAGGCGTTCGCCTGGTCCCACATTCATTTCGCTACGCAGGGTGCGACAGGCATTGACCAGATCCTTGAGCAACGTCATCGCGTCGGTTGCTACCGGATCGCGTTTTTCTGGGTCAGGTTGGGGATAAGGTTGCAGCATCACACTGGGTCCGGATTTTCCAGCAAGGGGCGCGACCTTTTGCCACAACTCTTCGGTGATGAAAGGAATAATCGGATGCGCCAGGCGTAACGTGGCTTCAAGAACGCGTACCAGGGTTCGGCGTGTGCCGCGCTGGGTGGCAGGATCCGTCTGTGCCAGCTGGGTCTTGGCCAGTTCTACATACCAGTCGCAATATTCGTCCCATAAAAATTCGTAGAGGGCCCGTGCAGCCAGGTCAAAGCGGTATGTCTTAAATGCTTCATGTACTGAAGCTTCTGCATCCTGCAGACGGCTGATAATCCAGCGGTCAGCGGTGGATAACGAAACGGGCAGGGTTGGGTCCAGGCCACAGTCCTGCCCTTCGACATTCATCAGGACGTAGCGCGTGGCATTCCATAATTTATTGCAGAAGTTGCGATAACCTTCGCAACGCTGCAAATCAAACTTGATGTCACGCCCGTGCGTCGCAAGGCTGGCAAAAGTGAAACGCAACGCATCGGCGCCGAAACTCGGGATGCCATCCGGATATTCCTTACGAGTGCCCTTTTCAATGAAGGCTGCCTGCTTTGGATCCATCAGGTTGCTGGTACGTTTCATAACCAGGGTTTCCAGATCAATGCCGTCAATGAGATCGATGGGGTCGAGGATATTGCCTTTGGATTTGCTCATTTTCTGGCCGTGAGCATCGCGCACCAGACCGGTGACGTACACTTCCCGGAAGGGCACCAGGCCGGTGAAATGGGTGGTCATCATGACCATCCGGGCTACCCAGAAAAAGATGATGTCAAACCCGGTGACCAACACGCTGGAAGGCAGGAATGTGTTCAATTCCGGCGTTTTCTCAGGCCAGCCCAAAGTGGAGAATGGCCAGAGTGCGGACGAGAACCAGGTATCAAGAACATCTTCATCCTGGGTTAGCGGTTTTCCACCAGCCAAGAGAGATGCTTCGGCTTTGGATTCAGCCACATAAACCCGGCCCTCGTGGTCATACCACGCAGGGATGCGGTGGCCCCACCATAGTTGACGGGAAATGCACCAGTCCTGGATATTGTCCAGCCAGTGATTGTACGTACTGGTCCAGTTTTCCGGAACGAAACAGATCTTGCCTTCTTGAACCACCTGCAATGCTTCATGCGCCATTCCTTCCATCGAGACAAACCACTGGTCGGAGAGCATGGGTTCGATAACTTGCCGGGTACGGTCCCCGCGGGGCACCATCAGTTTATGCGGCTTGACGCTGTCCAGAAGTCCTTGAGATTCCAGATCTTCCAGTATCCGGGCACGCGCTTCAAAGCGGTCCAGTCCCCGATAGACTTCAGGTGCGTTGTCGTTAATGTGGGCATCCAGCGTGAAAATGGAAAGGGGCTCAAGCTGGTGACGCGTGCCGACTTGGTAGTCATTGAAATCGTGGGCGGGTGTGATTTTTAAGCACCCCGTACCAAACGTGGGGTCGACATAAGTATCGCCAATGATCGGAATGCTGCGCCCGGTCAATGGAAGCAGTACCCGTTGTCCGATCAGGTGCCGGTAGCGTGTATCGTCGGGATGAACGGCCACAGCCATGTCACCCAGCAAAGTTTCCGGGCGGGTAGTGGCAATGACCAGATAGCCTGGGCCGGCAGCGAGGGGGTAGCGGATCTGCCAGAGTTTGCCGTCTTCTTCTTCAGACACTACCTCCAGGTCAGAAACAGCGGTTTGCAACACAGGATCCCAGTTGACCAAGCGTTTGCCCCGATAGATCAGGCCTTCTTGATAGAGTTGCACAAACACCCTGGTTACAGCCTGGCTTAACCCTTCGTCCATGGTGAAACGTTCCCGGGTCCAGTCACAGGAGCTACCCAGGCGCCGCATTTGACGGGTGATGGCAGAGCCTGACTGTTCTTTCCAGTGCCACACTTGTTCCAGGAAGGCCTCACGGCCCAGGGTGCGACGATCCAGTTGTTGCGTTTCCAACTGGCGTTCCACCACGATCTGAGTGGCAATGCCGGCGTGATCCGTACCGGCCTGCCAGAGAGCATTGTCTCCCATCATGCGCCGATAGCGCATCAGACTGTCCATCAGGGTGTGTTGAAACGCATGCCCCATGTGCAGCGTACCTGTGACATTGGGCGGAGGCAGCAGGAGGCAGTACGGGCTGGCATTGGCTTGCATCGATGCTTTGAAGTATCCGCGCGATTCCCACTCTGGATACCAGCGTGCTTCGATTGGGTGAGGCTCAAAACTTTTGGTGAGTTCCATGCGTTCAGATCTTTGACTGGCTCAAATCATGGGAATGGATTTCAAATCCGCGATCCCGGTAAAAAGCAAACCGTTCCCGTGCCTGTTTGCGATCCTGTTCGTTCAGACTCACAATTTCAATCAGACGCTCGAAACGGGAAAAATATTCCGGGCGTTCCGGATGCAGGTTGATCAGGATTTGGTCAGAACATGGCAGTCGGTCAGAGGCGTCAATAATGACAGGTGTTTCATTCGCCAGGGCATGATCCGATTTGCAGTGGGGAATAAACCCCTCTACCGGATGGGCCCACAGGCCCTGGTCCAGACGTGAGGCGGCAGCATCGTCAACAACCCGGATCCACACATTCAGACCACGATTCCAGGCCTTGTTGACGAGCTGAATGGCTACGGGCAACTTGTCCTGGACATGAGTATAGAAATCGATCCGAGTCACGATGCCATTAATGTCCGCTGCGCTGGATAAGATAACGACAAAATAGTTTTACCGGGCGCCCGGTGGCGCCTTTGTCCTTTCCGCCCTTGTACGCTACTCCGGCAATATCCAGGTGAGCCCAGCGCATCTTGCGGGTAAAGCGGGCCAAAAAACAGGCGGCGGTGATGCTTCCACCGGCGCGACCGGCTACATTGGCCATGTCGGCAAAATTGGTTTTAAGGCCTTCCTGGTATTCTTCCCACAATGGCATTGGCCAGGCCCGGTCTCCTGTGTATTCTCCCGCAACACGCAGTTTTTCAGACAATTTGTCATCGTTGGCAAACAATCCGGCCGCCTCATTGCCCAGGGCAATTACGCAGGCGCCAGTCAGCGTGGCTACGTCAATGATGGTATCGGGTTCAAACTTTTTAGCATAGGTGAGGGC
>DAIDTL010000030.1 GCA_027457225.1 Ferrovaceae bacterium | reverse complement strand
GATGTCCCCCGTTCGGCCATCTGCCTTGCCACCCACTGACGGATGCGCTCATCCTTGAGTCCGTAAGGCGGCCGTTCGGCGAGCGACACCATGAAGCGCGCCGGCGTGTAATACCCCAAAAATTTAAACCAGCGCATCCAGGTCACGTTCCAGCCGTCATAACGCAACGGTGCCGAGTACAGACATAGCGCATGGATATCCGGGCTCCGTTTTGCCGCGAGCTCCAGGCACAAGTCAGCACCGATGCAAAGCCCCGCAACGCTGACCTCGCCGTGTTCGCGTTTCAATCCATCAAACTGGGCTTCGACTTGCTCCAGCCAGTGCTGCCAACGGGTCGTGTGGCTTGGAATGGCTTCATCAAACACCGAATACCCCTGAATATTGGGAATGCGTACGGTATAACCACCAACCACATTGAGCTTGCGCCCGATGTACTGCAACTGCTGTGGGGTGCCGTATAGACCATGCAACAACAGAACTGCTCCTGGCCCTTTACCGATCAAATTGATTGTGTCGATGGTGTACAACTCCTGTTCAATCTTTACCGAATTTATCGTTGTAACATATTGTTACATCATCTTCCATAAATATTCAGACATTGAAGCGAAAATGCATCACGTCTCCATCCTGCACCTGATACTCCTTTCCTTCCAGACGCATTTTCCCCGCTTCCTTGGAGCCCTGCTCCCCGCGACACGCCACGAAATCATCGAACGCAATGACCTCCGCACGAATAAAACCGCGTTCAAAATCGTTGTGAATGACCGCGGCTGCACGGGGCGCGGTGTCTCCTCTATGGATGGTCCAGGCACGAACCTCTTTGACCCCCGCAGTGAAGTAAGTTTCCAGTCCCAGTAATTGGTATACGGCACGAATCAATCGATCCAATCCAGGTTCGGCCAGACCCATATCCGCCAGAAATAGCGCCTTATCAGCATCATCAAGGTCAGCCATCTGGGCTTCGATAGCCGCACAGATCGGCACCACGGGCGCTCCCTCGGCAAGGGCATGGGCCGCGACCTGATCCAGTAGCGGATTTTTATCGAACCCTCCTTCCAGCACATTCGCCACGTAAAGGGTGGGTTTGGCCGTGATCAGGCAAAGCGGTTTCAGCAAATCCAAAGCGTCCGGATCCAGTCTCATGGCGCGCACGGGTTGGCCGGTATTGAGTTGCCGTTGCACTGTATCGAGCAGCTCCAGCAGCCGGATGGCTTCCTTGGACCCTGCCCGCGCAGTCTTCTGGGTCCGCGCGATGGCCTTGTCGACTGTTGCAAGATCAGCGAGTGCCAATTCCGTATTGATGGTTTCGATGTCATCCACGGGATCGACCCGCCCGGCCACATGCACCACATTGGGATCTTCAAAACAACGCACCACATGGGCGATGGCATCGGTTTCCCGGATCGTAGCCAAAAACTGGTTCCCCAGCCCCTCTCCCTTCGAAGCCCCAGCCACCAACCCGGCAATGTCCACGAACTCGGTCACCGCCGGCACCACCCGTTCCGGGCGTACGATGTCCGACAAAACCGACAGGCGCCGGTCCGGAACCTCCACCACACCGATATTGGGCTCGATGGTGCAGAAGGGGTAGTTCTCGGCCGCGATGCCTGCCTTGGTCAGCGCGTTGAAGAGCGTGGACTTGCCCACGTTGGGCAACCCCACGATGCCACACTTGAGACTCATGCCATCAATCCTTGGTTGTCAGAGCACCCGGTTTGGGTGGCGTGTGAAGATGCGTCAAAGCCAGTTCTGGCTGCCCTTTCAAAAGCAGGGGCACTATTTCCAGGGCACGTTCCAGAGCCGCATCAATCGCCTCCTGGTCAACCTTTGAAGGACGGTGCAACACATAATCCACCACGTCGTGGCGCTGGCCAGGATGTCCAATGCCGACCCGCAAACGCCAAAAGTCAGGCGACCCTAATGCCGCCACGATGTCCTTGAGGCCATTATGTCCTGCAGCGCCTCCCCCCTTCTTGAGCTTGATATTTCCGGGAAGCAAATCCAGTTCATCATGAACCACCAGGATCTGCTCGGGAGCAACGCGATAAAAATGCGCGCTGGCAGCCACAGCACGTCCGCTGTCGTTCATGTAGGTGCGGGGTTTAAGGAGCCACAGATCCTCACTGGCCAGGGATACCCGTGCGAGTTCTCCATGAAACCTGGACTCGTAACGAAAGCTTGCGGACCCCGCCTGGGCGACCCGGTCCACAAACCAGAACCCGGCATTGTGGCGCGACTCCTGATATTCGGGTCCTGGGTTGCCGAGACCTACAATCAATCGCACAGTTGTCATCAGGCAGACTCAGAGGGCAACCCTGGTTGAGCCTGTCGCTCACCAGGGTTGAGTGAACTCACTTCTTGGTTTCTTTGCCGGTTTCTTTGCCGGTTTCAGGGGCAGCGACAGGCGCTTTCTGGTTTGCAGCCGGTACTTCGGCGGCAGCGACCGGAGCCACAACTTCTTCATCTTCCACTCGAGCCGCACGCGGCAGTACTGCTGCCGCTACAGGAGGGTTCTCGCCCTTGACCATGGCTGCAAACTCAATGCCGGCCGGGGCCTTGATATCAGACAGGTGCAGGGAGTGGCCCACGGCCAGATCCTTGAGGTCCACTTCGATGAATTCCGGCAGGTCAGCGGGCAAACAGAACACTTCCACTTCATTGAGAATATGGCTGATGTTGGCTCCTGACTGTTTCACTCCGGGACTGATGTCAGCGTTGATGAAGTGCAGCGGCACTTTCATATGGATCTTGCTGTGGACATCCACACGCTGAAAATCCACATGTAAGACGATGGGCCGGAAGGGGTGCATCTGTACGTCCCTCAGCAAGGCCGGCTGGGCTTCACCGTCAAGCTTGAGGGTCAGTACGGAAGCATGAAACGCTTCCTGGCGCAGCTTGTGAAACAATTCGTTGTGATCGAGCTCGATGGATTGCGCTTCCTTGCCGGCACCATACAGGATGCCTGGTACGCGTCCGTTGTGGCGCAGGCGGCGGCTCGCTCCGGTGCCCTGCACAGTTCTGTGGGTAACTACGATGTCCATGATGATCTTCCTTTGGTTTTCAATAAATAAAACCCACCCTCCGCGACCAGAGCATGGGGTGCTGCAAATTATTCCATAAACAATGAGCTGACCGAGTCCTCGACACTGATGCGCCGCATGGTTTCGGCAATCAGGCCAGCAATGCCCAGTTGGCGGATTCGTGGGCAAGCCAGCGCCTTTTCCGAAAGCGGAATGGTGTCCGTAACCACCAGTTCGTCCAATGACGACCGGGCGATCCGATCCACGGCAGAGCCCGATAAAACCGGGTGGGTAATGTATGCCAGCACTTTTGCCGCACCGTTATTTTTGAGTGCGGCTGCAGCTTCACACAAGGTGTTGGCGGTATCCACCATGTCATCCATGATAATGCAGACGCGTCCAGACACATCGCCGATAACATTCATGACCTGGGCGACATTGGGCTTGGGACGCCGTTTGTCGATAATCACCAGGTCAGCTTCCAGGCGCTTGGCCATGGCGCGCGCACGCACGACGCCCCCCACATCTGGTGAAACAACGGTCAGATCCTGGTGCCCGGAACGCCACACATCGCCCAGCAGAACCGGTGCTGAATACACGTTGTCCACCGGGATATCAAAAAATCCCTGGATCTGGTCCGAGTGCAGATCCATGGTCAGGACCCGATCCACCCCCACCCCCTGAAGCATGTTGGCCACCACCTTGGCAGAAATGGCAACGCGGGCCGAGCGCGGGCGACGATCCTGGCGTGCATAGCCAAAATAGGGAATGGCCGCGGTGATACGCGCCGCCGATGAGCGCTTGAGCGCATCGCACATCACCATGACTTCCATCAGGTGGTCATTCGTCGGGGCACAGGTGGATTGCAGGATAAAGCAGTCCCGACCCCGTACATTTTCGAGGATCTCGACCATCACTTCACCGTCGCTGAAACGGCCTACCGTTGCACGGCCCACCGAAATATTGAGATGTGCGGCCACCTCACTGGCCAGCTTTGGATTGGCAGTGCCGGTAAACACCATTAGATTGGCAGACGACATGGCACTCCTGGCTTGATATGATCAGACGCTTCCATGGCAGGGGAGGTAGGGATCGAACCTACGAATGCCGGAATCAAAATCCGGTGCCTTACCACTTGGCGACTCCCCTGTAGCGTTACACCCAATCCCGCAAGGGATGTTGGTTCATCCCGCGGGCAACGAACCCCTTGTATTCCGGCGGTAATTGCAACAGTGCTGATTGAGCCTCGGATTCTTCGGTAAACGGAACAAAACAGCACGCCCCCGAACCCGTCATTCGCGCCTCTCCCCAGCGACCAAGCCACGTCAGCAACTGGGCAACCTGAGGATAGCGACGCATCACCACAGGTTGAAGGTCATTGCGCCCAAATCCCATCGAAAAGTCGCACATTCTGACTGTGATCGAATCCCTTGTCAAATCAGGGTCCTCAAAGATTTCCCGGGTGGCTACGGCAATTCCAGGATGGGCGACCAGATACCAGCATTCGGGCACCTCAACCGGCGTCAACTGTTCACCAATCCCCTCTGCAAAAGCGCTATGGCCCCCGATAAACACCGGAACATCGGCACCTAACCGAATTCCCAGTGCCGCCAGTCGTGCGCGTTCCCAATCCAGCCCCCAGAGGCGATTAAGTGTCAACAGGGTCGTTGCCGCATCGGAACTCCCCCCGCCCAGGCCGCCGCCCACGGGAATCCGCTTTTCAATGCCGATGATGGCGCCGTAACTTACCCCGCTTGCCTGCTGTAACAGGTGCGCTGCACGGATGCAAAGATCATCCTGTGCCGTAATGCCGGGGAGGGGGTGTTGCTGCTGAATGTTGCCCGACCCGGTTCGTGTGAAATCCAGGGTGTCCCCATAGTCCACAAAGGTAAACAGGGTTTGCAGGGTGTGGTAGCCATCCGGACGGCGACCGGTGACATGCAGAAACAAGTTGAGTTTTGCCGGAGCAGGAACCTTCTTGTAGTTAGTACTCACTTACTGTCTCTGTCAATAATCCATTGGTCAACCTTGAGCCGGATGGTCATTTCATCATGATGCAGCACAATGGTTCCCGGCAACCACTGATCATCCACCTGGCGCCAGTCTCCATACTGGAGCAACCAGCCCGTCTGAGCCAGGGATTCGGGGTTCCCCTGCAGATCACGGGTGAAAACCGCGGGGCCCGCCGGATCTGCCCGGCCGAGAACCCACCAGGGCAGTCCTTCCAACGGCAAGGCGTACCCCAGCACAGACTGTGTGAGCTGTGCTGTGTCAGTCGCCCAGTACTCGCTGTGGTCAGCCAGGGTCATATGGACGGATTGAGGGGTTTGATCCAGTTGGGCCACCGTGGACCCCAGCGGCGTCGACAATTCGACATGCTGTTTTGCACCACGACTGGCCCAGTCAATTTTGCCGGTTTCAGTCCCTGAGGGTTGATGGACAGCGAGGCGCCCGGAAAACCGGAAGCCCTGGATGGCTCCCTGTCCTAGGGTTTGATCCTCGAAGGGCGCCGTGTGCGGCAGGCTGGCACAGCCACAAAGCGACACCAGCAAGCCTGCAGTCCAGGCTTTGATCGGCATCATGAATCAATGCATAAAGCGGCGTACCGCGGAAGTCAGAACTTCGTTGTCAGGATTGGCTTTGAGACTATTTTCCCAGGTCTGTTGCGCCGCAGGGTGGTCTCCGGAAACCCACAGCACCTCGCCCAAATGCGCTGCAATCTCGGGATCATCCTGGAGCGCATAGGCACGTTTGAGCGTGGCTATGGATTCTGGAATATGCCCCATGCGGAACTGCACCCAGCCCAGACTATCCATAATGAAGGGATCATTGGGGGCAAGCGTTAACGCCTCCTGAATCAGTCCAAGCGCCTCGTTCAGACGAAGATCGCGATCGGCCAAACTGTATCCCAGTGCGTTGTAGGCATGGGCATATTGGGGTCGCAGCGCAATCACCTTGCGAAGATCCTGCTCCAGCGTATCCAGATGGTTGAGTTTGTCAGCCACAATGGCCCGCTCGTACAGCAAATCGGGGGAATTGGGACTGACGTGCAAGGCGACCGTGAGCGTATCGAATGCCCCTTGATAATCACCAGACTCCCGTTGCATCTGTTCCTCAGCCAACACTTTCTGTTCCTGCTGCTCCTGGGTCTGCGCCGGAACTGCATGCAACAGATCAAGCGCTTTCTTGAGCTGGTTTTGACGCGCCCACATCAACGCAACCCGGATCTGCGCCATTGTCAATTGGTCTCCCGCGGCAACCGTTCCGTACCACTGGATGGCCTTGTCCCACCGCTTCTGCTCCTCATAAACCTGGCCAAGGTAGAAGCGAATCACATCAGGATCACGATATCCTTGAGCCAGCGCCTTCTGGTACAGAAGTTCGGCTCCGGTGTAATCCTTTAACTGCATGGTCAAGAGGGCAACCGCCAGCGTCAGGTCGGGATTGTTTGGGGCTTCGGTCAACAAAACGTTGAACTGCTCACGTGCCTTCTGATAATCCCGCAGTTCAACCAGATAGCGTGCAAACAACAACCTGATATCGCGGGATTGAGGATACCGTTCCAAAAAATTCTGATAGAAGGCAAGCGCCCGTTCGCTGCTCTGCTCCTGCAGGACTCGCCCTTCCAGCAAGGCGGAAGCCTCCCAACCCGGGCGCAGAAGGGATGCGGCACGTGCTTCCTCCAGGGCCTGATCATTTTTACCGGCGAGAAAGGCTGAAGAACCCACCAGATAACGCGCTTCCGGGACCTGGGGGTAGGGTTCGGCGAGACGCTCTGCCAGCCTGAGCACGGCTTCGTGGTCGGGATGCTCAGTGAAAATCACACTGAGGTTGCGAAAATCATTGCCCACATCGGTTTTATCAGAGGCCAGCAATTGCGCTAAAACCTCTTCGACATCCAGCAGTTTTCCCTGGGAAAGCAGCAACGCAGCCAGCGCTTCGCGTGCTTCCATGGATTTCGGCTCTGCCACCAGCCAGAGGGCGATCGCTTCCTGGGCCGCCTTCTGATCATGCGCGTAGAGTGCAACTTCGGTGGCCCTGCGTGCCACACGTGGGTCGTGCGTGGTACGGGCAAGATCGAGATAGTTTTTGACTGCAACCCCAAAATTATCGCGTTGTGCCGCAATTTCACCCAGCAACAACTGATAGACCCACCGGGACGTAAACTCCTGGGATGGCAGCGTTGCTCCGGCATGTTCTGATGGTGTCCAGGGAGATTCGTCGGCCAGACGCGGCAAATCCACAGCATGTACCACCAGGGCCCACAAAAGCAGTGTGACGCCCGACAGATAACGAGAGCCGTTCTGTATCAGTGTCGATTTCATGCAGCCGCGCTTTTATTCTGGGTCAGGCGCTGATACTTTTCCTGTAACTGTTCGCGCGTTTCAGGATAGTCCGGATGGAGCGGGATGCAGTCTACCGGGCAAACCTCACGACATTGCGGCGTGTCGTAATGGCCCACACACTCGGTACAACGCTCCGGATCGATTTCATAAATCTCCGCACCCTGGGAAATGGCCTCATTGGGGCATTCGGGTTCGCAAACGTCGCAATTGATACACTCATCAGTAATCATCAAAGCCATGATTCAGTTTCCCTGGTTGCCCAATGCCTGCACGCGATGGTCCAGACGCGTACGAATACCTGGATTTACAAACTGGCTGACATCCCCGCCCAGCGTGGCAATTTCGCGCACGATGGTCGACGAAATAAACATATATTGGTCAGAAGGTGTCAGGAACAGTGTTTCGACCGTGGGATGCAGCTTGCGGTTCATTCCTGCCATCTGAAATTCGAAATCAAAATCTGATACCGCCCGCAACCCTCTCAGGATGACATTGGCACCGGTCTGTCGCAAAAAATCAGCCAGCAAACCGGAAAAGCCCGTCACTTCCACGTTGTCATAGCCCCTGAACGCCTCCTGGGCCATCTCAACCCGGTCCGCCAGTGGAAAAAGCGGGGACTTATTGCGGCTGTCTGCCACGGCAACGATGACCGCATTGAACAAATGGGCGGCACGCCGCACCAGATCCTCATGACCCAACGTCAGGGGATCGAAAGTGCCCGCATAGACTGCCTTGGTATCCATCAAACAGATCCTTGTTCAGGTTTGAGCAACTGGTGAGTGACACGTCCGGTACGAGAGGACCGAAATTCGCTCCAAAAGCGTGATTCTGACACACCCTCAGGACTTTCACAGTAAACCAGCCCCCCGGGGTTCAGTCGTTCATGGATCAGGGGCAGCACCTGTAACAGGTCCTGGCCTGCAAAGGGGGGATCCAGAAACACCACGTCAAAGCGACGCTTGTCCTGCCGCAACCAGTGCAGTGCCTCGGCAACGACAATTTCGGCCCCGGTGGCACCCAGACGCGCCGCGTTGTCTCGCAGCCCCTTTGCCGTGGCGGGCAGCTTTTCCACCAGGACGACCCGGGCGGCACCGCGTGACAGGGCTTCAAAACCCAGGGCGCCACTTCCTGCAAACAGATCCAGACACTGGTATCCCGGTAGCTCCTGGCCCAACCAGTTGAACAGGGTCTCGCGCACCCGACTGGGCGTCGGGCGCAATCCCGGGGCCGCGCGGAAACGAATATTGCGGCCACGCCACTGCCCACCAATGATGCGAATCTGATCTGTCATTTAGGGTAAAATCGCTTTCGATATTTGTTGTACAAGAGTCCCATTGTCCGATGTTTGGCTTATTCAAGAAATCCCCCGATACCGCTTCCTCTCCGGTGGCTTCCTCCCCCGGCTGGATTACCCGCCTCACCTCCGGGCTGGTCAACAGCCGCCAGAAGCTCACAGAAGGGCTTTCCGGGTTGTTTAGAGGAAAGCTGGACGACGCCTGGTTTGAATCCCTTGAGGAAACGTTGATTGCTGCCGATGTGGGCGTTGGAACCAGCAAACAGCTGATCGAACAACTCAGACGGGAAGCCCGCGGCCTGAATCTCGAACAGGCCGACGCATTAAAACCCCTGCTCAAGGGTGCGCTGGTCAACCTGCTCCAGCCCCTGGAACGCCCCCTGGAGGGCAAGGGCCACCATCCTTTTGTCATTTTGTTCGTCGGCGTCAACGGGGCCGGCAAAACAACCACGATCGGCAAGTTGGCACAGCATCTTCTCCAGAATGGCCGTACAGTCCTGCTGGCAGCAGGAGACACCTTCCGGGCGGCTGCAGTAGCGCAACTGGTGGCCTGGGGACAACGCAATCATGTCCCTGTCATCACCCAGGAAAAAGGAGACTCTGCTTCCGTCATTTTTGACGCCATCAGCGCAGCACGCACCCGTGGGATCGACGTGATACTGGCAGATACTGCAGGACGTCTGCCGACCCAACTGCATTTGATGGAAGAAATTCGCAAAGTGAAGCGGGTCATTACCAAGGCCGACCCCACGGCACCCCACGAAATTCTATTGGTTCTTGATGCCAATACAGGCCAGAATGCCCTGGCCCAGGTTCGCGCCTTTGATGATGCCCTGCAGTTGACTGGACTGGTCGTCACCAAACTGGATGGAACGGCGCGTGGCGGGGTCCTGGCTGCCATTGCGGGAGCGCGGCCCATCCCCATCTGTTTTATAGGGGTAGGCGAGGCCATGGAAGACCTCCATTCCTTCAACGCCAAGGACTTTGTGGACGCCCTGATCGAATGATTACTCTGGATGCCGTCGTCAAACGCTACCCCGATGGGCATGAGGCCTTACGAGGTATCACGCTGGACATTGAAGACGGCGAAATGGTGTTCTTTACCGGTCGTTCCGGAGCCGGGAAAAGCACGTTACTCAGACTCATGGCCGGTATTGATCGCCCCACGGGGGGCACCCTGATGATCAACCATCAGGAGATCAGCAGGCTTGGCAGTGCTGCGCTGGCCCGCTTGCGTTGTAATATCGGCTTGGTGTTCCAGGATCATAAATTGCTGTTTGACCGGAGTGTCGAAG
>DAIDTL010000029.1 GCA_027457225.1 Ferrovaceae bacterium | reverse complement strand
ATGTTGCAATAACCGACAGGGTGTCATCGAAGGATATGCAGGGATCCGTAATACTTTTGCCGTATTCCAGTACACGCCCTGGCACCAGCTCCTGGCGTCCTCCCTTAAGATGGCTTTCGATCATGACACCCATGATGCGCGGCTCTCCAGCGGCCAGTTGATCCGCTACATTCTGTGCCACGATTAATTGCCTCTGCGGGTCCTTCTGGCTGTTGGCGTGGCTGAAGTCGATCATGACGCGCGCCGTAAGCCCTGCAGCCGAAAGCTCTTTGGCCGCTGTATCAACACTGGCAGCATCATAATTGGTGGTTTTACCCCCCCGCAGAATGAGGTGACAGTCTTCATTGCCGTTGGTCGCCACAATGGCAGAATGCCCCGCCTTGGTCACAGACAGAAAATGGTGCGGTTGCTGGGCCGCGCGGATGGCATCCACTGCGATGCGTAGATTGCCATCGGTGCCATTTTTAAATCCGACGGGGCAGGACAAACCGGAGGCCAATTCGCGATGAACCTGACTTTCCGTGGTTCGTGCTCCAATTGCGCCCCAGCTGATGAGATCTGCAAAATATTGTGGCGTGATCAGGTCCAGAAACTCAGTCCCTGCAGGCACACCCAACGCGTTGATATCCAGCAACAGGCCGCGTGCCAGACGTAACCCTTCGTTGATGCGGAAACTGCCATCCAGAGAGGGGTCGTTGATCAATCCTTTCCAACCCACCGTGGTTCGCGGTTTTTCAAAGTACACCCGCATCACGATCAGCAATTCACCGGCCCATTTATCCTTTACCGCCTTGAGCCTGGTGGCGTACTCCAAGGCCGCCTTGGGATCATGGATCGAGCATGGGCCCACAATGACCACCAATCGATCGTCTGCACCATGCAGGATGCGATGAATCTGCTTGCGGGTTTCATAGACGACCTGCGTCGCTTTCGCCGAAAGGGGAAACTCTCGCAACAAGTGCACGGGAGGAAGCAATTCCTTGATTTCGCGGATGCGGACATCGTCAATTTTTTGGGGTACAGCAGTCGTCATCGTCTGAGTTCCCTGTCTTTCAGGCCATTACAGTCATCTAAAAACCGGCTATTTTATCAGACACTAGCCTGTACCGCCCACTGTCAAACCATCGATCCGCAAAGTAGGCTGTCCCACTCCCACAGGAACGCTCTGCCCTTCCTTCCCGCAGACACCAACGCCAGGATCAAGTGCCAGATCATTGCCGATCATGGAGACCCGCGTCAGCACGTCCGGACCGTTGCCTATAAGCGTGGCTCCTTTCACGGGATACACCAGTTTGCCCTTTTCGATCAGCCAAGCTTCTGCCGCAGAAAAAACAAACTTGCCGCTCGTGATGTCCACCTGGCCGCCACCAAAATTAACGGCATACAAACCATGCTCTACAGACGCGATGATCTCTGCCGGATCACGCTCGCCGCCAAGCATATAAGTGTTGGTCATGCGCGGTAGTGGAATATGCGCAAAGGATTCACGACGACCGTTGCCCGTCAGGGGCATACCCATCAGACGGGCGTTGAGATTATCCTGAAGATAGCCCTTGAGAATGCCATCTTCGATCAAAGTAGTGCACTGGGTACGATTGCCCTCGTCGTCCTGATTGAGGGAACCGCGCCTATTGGCAATGGTCCCATCGTCCAGAACGGTTACACCGGGTGCCGCCACGCGTTCACCAATGCGCCCAGCAAATGCAGAGGTTCCTTTACGGTTAAAATCGCCTTCCAGGCCATGGCCAATGGCCTCGTGTAGCAAAATCCCCGGCCAGCCCGAACCCAGCACCACAGTCATCATGCCCGCAGGAGCCGGGCGTGCGGCCAGATTGGTCACGGCTTGATCTACTGCTTTACGGGCATAGTCCTGCAGCATGGCATCCGTGAAATACTCATACCCAAACCGCCCTCCACCGCCCGCGGAACCCTGCTCCCGAACACCACCTTCTTCAGCAATGACCTGGATGGATACGCGAACCAATGGGCGTACGTCCGCACTGAGATGACCATCGCTGCGCGCCACCAGAACCAATTCGTATTCACCCGCCAGAGAAGCCATGACTTGTGTGACACGCGAATCCATGCTTTTAGCAAAGCGTTCCAACCGCTCCAACAGGCTGACCTTGTCGGCATCCTGCAGGGTAACCAAGGGATCGTGGGGAAGGTAGAGACGCGGCGGTTCTGGGCTTGTCCGGAGAATCTGCTGCCGACCGCTGTGTCCAGAGCGCCCAATGGCACGGGTGGCCAATGCCGCCTGTTCCAGGGAAGCCAGTTGAATATCGTCAGAGTAGGCAAATGCCGTTTTCTCTCCGCTGATTGCCCGCACCCCCACCCCTTGCTCGATATGAAAGGAGCCCGACTTGACGACACCTTCTACCAGGCTCCACCCTTCACTGCGACTGTATTGAAAATACAGGTCTGCATAGTCCACTTGGTGTGTGAGTATCTGGCCGAACACACGATCCAGGCTTCCACTGTCGAGCGCATAGGGAGTCAGAAGAGCAGCTTCGGCAATAGCGAGCGGTTGGGTAGACATCATTTATTTCCTGTTCTGGTTTTTTTTGGCGCAGGGAGGCCCACGGTACGATGAGACAGCGCTGGCAGATTAGTCCGCAACTCAGCTTGATGAATCGGATTGACACCAGCGATCACTACACCGGAACCACGCGGTAACTGATCCAGAATGACTCCCCAAGGATCAACAATCATCGTGGAACCATGGGTTTCCCTGCCATTCATGTGATACCCCCCCTGGGCCGGAGCAACGACATAAGCAATATTTTCGATGGCTCGGGCCCTAACCAGGGTTTCCCAATGGGCACGCCCGGTCGTTTCGGTGAATGCCGAGGGGATGAAAATCAGTTCAACCTGCCCCATGGCACGATACAACTCGGGGAAACGCAAGTCGTAGCAGATGGACAATCCGATGCGGCCAAACGGACTATCGAGCGTGACGACTTCACTACCCGGAAGGATGGTTCTGGATTCTTCGTAGCGCTCAGTCCCACGCTGAAATCCAAACAGATGGATCTTGTCATAACGAGCAACGCAATGTCCCTCAGCGTCATACACCAAACAGCTGTTGCGAATTTTGTGGGGATCGGAAGACTTGATCGGCACAGAACCGCCAATAATCCACACTCCGAAGCGTTTGGCAGTGCGCGACAGGAATTCCTGGATGGGCCCTTTGCCAAAGTCTTCGGCCACCTTGACCTTGTCATTATCGTGCATACCCATGATGGCAAAATATTCTGGCAACGCAATCAGGGCTGCCCCCTGGTCTGCTGCCATTTTAATGAGTCGCCCTGCTTCAGAAAGATTGGCGCCCACTTGCGGGCCCGAAGCCATTTGAATGGCTGCCACCCGGAAACTGCCAGGCAAGGGTTTGGCTTTTCCAAACCCAGAGCCTGAAGTTTCCGAAGACTTTTCTGCGGACGTCATTGGTGTCACCCCTTACATTTCATTATGGCGAGATTGCCGATCCGGCAGACGACCCCAGGGGTTTGATCTTGGGGTCTTCCCAACTCCCTTCAATGGCATATTCATAAGTGAGCGCTTTATCAATCGGGTTTTTTAATAATTTTTGCAACAAATAGGAAGCCGCTCCGGCAATTGGGCCACCGATCACAGTTGATGCCAAAGACACGCTATTTCCCACTGCCGGGGACACTCTGGCTCTCAGATCGGTCGTTTCTGTCGGGATATTCACCGTTCCCGAGAGCATGACCCGGGCAGCGGGCCCTGTCATGTCGAAATCATGGGTCGACAAGACCCCAAGACCCATGCTGATGTTTCCAGATAGGGTATCAAAGGCAAATCCATCCGAGAATATGTCATTAAAATCCAGAGTAATCCGGCGCGGCAAGGTCTGGAGACTGAGCAGTCCAATCAGTCGACCGGCGCCTCCCGGCTCGACCTTGGAAAATTGGCCGTCGTGCAGATCCAAGGAAAACTGTCCGGTGGTGCGCAACAATGTGAAATCCTGCGGGTTGCCGCCCCAATTGATTTGTCCACGCACCTCGCCTGCCCCTCTTGAGACCATGCCTGGGTAACCTATGTCCGCCAAGAATTTTCCAAGATCGCTGGCTTTAAGATGTAAATTCGCCTGGGTCTGGGGCGTTGGCCCACCAGTCCAGCGCCCATCTCCCTCCACGGTGGCCTGCGGCGACTCCAGGGAAAATCGGTTGAGTCGCCAGAGTCCCGCATCGCGTACCCCGATCAATTGCAACCGTCCGAGCGCTTTGCCAAACGCACCAAACC
This sequence comes from Ferrovaceae bacterium, assembly GCA_027457225.1. Classification (GTDB taxonomy): domain Bacteria; phylum Pseudomonadota; class Gammaproteobacteria; order Burkholderiales; family Ferrovaceae; genus JAJZRV01. The sequence continues at coordinate 5,787 of DAIDTL010000029.1, read as the reverse complement.
GTTCGGCAACCAGATCCACCGAGGGCATGTTTTTCTGGGCACTGGGATCCACCAACGTAACAGTGGGCGTGTTTTCCACAGGTGCTACCGGGATAATGAGCTTGGTGAAATGTGCCCGAACCCGTCCAAAATCTTCAGGTAGCCAAGTGATTTCTCCGTCTGCTTCGGTCCCGCGGATCTGTATCTGCCAGAGGCTCCCTTCCTGGGCCGCCGTAACTCGATGCGTCCCCCAGGTTCTGCCGGTCCAGTGGGTATCCTCCAGATTTATACTAACTCCAGTAATTGGGCCAAAAAAACCACCCTCACGCACATCGCCCGAAATATCGCTCGACATTTTTTTCCAGAGATCCAGGTCGGCACGACGCAAGGTTCCGGTCACTATAAATCCCCCAGGAGGGAGTATGGCAGCGCCACCTCCAAAATTAATCACGCCGCGTCGCGCCTGAAACACTCCCCCTTTGACGAGAACCGCATAAGCCACCCTTACCCCCAGCCAGTTGCCCAGCACCCCATTGATTTGGCGTGCGTTGCCTTCAGTAGTCCAATTGAGAGTGAACGGTACCTCCTCTTGTGTGCTTTTGTGAAAGGGTTCTGGAAGATCAATCGCCACGCCCGACAGGCTTGAAGTGATCGTCATTTGCGTCCGCGCCCCTTCCTGCTCGATCCGTGCCTGCCAACCCGTAGTCCCCTTTGCATGCTCGGCAAGTACCCCATAGCCCAGACGACGCAAGGCGCTGATGGCCACTTTGCCGGACAGATCTGTTTGAAGTTTTCCTCGGGGCGCACCTGATACCACCAGCTTGGTGGGCTCCTGAAATACCAATGCAGTCCCGACAATGTTCACTTCGTCACGACCACTGGCAGGTATCAAGAGATGGCCGTTCCAGTCCACAGCACTGTCGAGTGCTTTCAACAATGCGTTGGGATAGCGTTTCATCAAGCTGCTTTGTGATGTGTTGCCTTTGAGGGCAATGTCTAGCGTGCCATCTTTGAGTGTGGAAATTCGGACAGTCACAGGTTCACCCAGGTAGGCCACCTGGGATTCGAGCCGAATATCGCGCACCTTTTCCGAGAAATTGAATTCTCCCTTCCAGTTCTGTTTGCCGGACACATCCATCAGGATGGGTTGATGATAAACCTTGAAGAGGCCTGCCATGTCGGCGCTGCCATGACCAACCACACGGATAACACCTGAAGGTTGTGTGGATAATTCGAAAACAGCCGGCCCACCCAGGACTGTTGCTGCTAACCCTTGCGCTGAAAGCAGCTTTTCTGTGAACAACAGATGTCCCTGCAATTGGGAAATGGGAGGAATGCCGGCTTCGCCATCATCAATACTGGCATCCAAAAACTGGTAGTCCCCCTTGATCTGGGTATCACGGGCATGGCGCAAAGGAATTTGGAGCGAGAGGCTCAGGTGTCCCATCCCCATGCCCTGCATGGCGTCCGTAAAGTGATTGATAAATTTTGATACCGGACTTTTGGAAATGAAGTTCAGCCCATCATTCAGGCTACCTTCGACTTCACCCGTTACAGAAAGCTGTTCGTCTCCTTGTGTCAAATCAGGAATACGCGCACGGGCACTCTTGATTTTGGATCCCAGAATCAGCCCCTCCGTGGCCTCAACGGACAGGAGTCCCCCTTGTATTGCAAGGCTGCCCTGAATGCCTGTGATGGCTGGCCAATCAGGATCGTAGCGCAACACGGCGTCGGTGATTTGGGCTGAGACCCGAAATTTCCCTCCCTGATCCTGGGGAAAAGGGAATTGCTGAAGATTGCCCTTGACTTCAAACACGACATGACGTCCCGTACCACCGACCAAAGCGGCCTGCACCCATCCGCGAGCGGCCGGCGAGATTTGCAAAGGCAGGTAACGCCACACTGCTGCGGGCAGGGCCCGTTGCAATTCTCCAGTAAGCTTCGCATCACCTGGGCCTTCAGGTCCGACGGACAGATTCCCGGTGACATGGCCGGCAAGGTCGGCATTTTCAACCTCAAAACGATTGAGTTGGATTTCAGTTCGATCCTGTTGAACAGTCCAGGAAGTATCGAGCGTATAAGCTCTTACCGGAATCGGGGCAGCAAAGATTCTGGGGTAAATTGAGGATCGTATCTGCCCCTTTACCTTTAAGTTGCCCCCCATCCACAGTGGCATCCAAATGCCCGGAAAAGCCTCGTAGGGCCGGCAGTAAGCCTTGTGGATTCGCCTGAAAATCGGTGAAATCAGAGTGCACGACATAATCAGTAGGATGGTTTTGGGCGCCCTGCCAAGTGAGATTGAGATGGCTGACCCTGCCTTTTAATCCGGCATTGTTCCATTGAGCGCGTTGATCTGCAGACAATGGCAAGGCCTCGACGATACCTGCCAACTGGGCCAATTCCAGATGGTTGATTTCCAGCGCGCCACCCGCCCCGGTGTACAACAAGTGCATATCCAGCGGGACAGTGGTTTTAATGCTGCTCTCTCCACTGGCAACCAGTTGCTGGGTAGCCAAATCAAACCCGCCCTCAAGTAGCTTGAACGACAGACTGCCGCGTAGATGGTCAAAGCGTAAGGCGCTGAGTCCAGGTTCGAGATGCACCACGAGATCGCTGACATCACCTTCGGCTTGCAAACCCCATTGTCCTACACGTTCCATGGAGAGGGTAACCTTTAGTTGCCCGCGCGCGCTCTCAAATCGGGACAGTTGAGGGATCCAAGGCTTCAGAGTCCCCAAATCCACCTGATCAGACTGGGTAATGATAGAACCATGCCAATCCTTAAAATCAGTCAGGTTGGTTCCGTAAAAATCCGCCTTGAGGGTCACGGGGTCAGAAAGGTGTCTGGGTGGCGTGAACGCCAGATCCATCCGGTGGTGTGACCCACTATTGCGGATCCGGATTGTCCCCTGCGTAAACAACAATGGTGGGGCCTTGATTGTGTCATCCACCCAATAAACCGTGGCATTTGTGATCCGGATCTCGCCCTGATTGACCAACCACTCCAGAAATTGACTTGGCCCGCTGTCAGGACGAGGTAAAGGAATTCCTGACAAAAAAAGCTGCCCGTCGGCCGCCCTTCGCAAGGTCAGTGACGGCTGATCAATGATTAGAGTGCTGAGGTCGACGCGTCCGCTGAAAAAACCAAGAAGCGACACACGCCCTGTCACACGGTTGAGCACCAATCCCGGTTTTCCCTCTGGATCGTATATGGTGACGTGATCGAGGACAACGGTGGGTAACCACTCAAAGCGGGCGGAAGTCATGCCGCCGATGTCAACCCGGGTACCTGTGGCTTTGGAAAGCGTAGCAATGACATCAGGCCGGTAGCGATCCACGTCCTTTAGGATGACGAACTGCAACACCAACCATAACGCCAGCAGAATAACTGCAAGCAAGCCGACTCCCCAAAGGAGCGCCCGACGAGAAAAATGCAGAATTGTCCGGTGGCTGACCATAACCCTGAAATTATAGCCTCTTTACCTGGCGTCGTTTATGCTTGGCACTCGAGAAGGTGCCCTGCAAGTGGTTTTGTGGGCCTTGGCAACATCCGCTAGAATGGAAGTTTTGCAGAGCGGAGCAAAGCTGATGTCGATGTCTGATCGCGATGGGGTTATCTGGCTGGATGGTCAATTCGTCAACTGGCGAGATGCCAATACCCATGTACTGACCCATTCCCTGCACTACGGCATGGCCGTTTTCGAGGGCGTTCGTGCCTACAAAACCACACTGGGCACTGCGGTTTTCCGGTTGCGCGAACACACTGAGCGACTGTTCCGATCCGCCCATATTCTGCAAATCCCCATGCCCTATAGCCTGGAAACCTTGATACAAGCGCAACTTGACACCGTGGCCAACAATGCCCTGGAAGCATGCTATATCCGTCCACTGGTGTACTTTGGTTCGGAAAAGATGGGAGTATCCCCTAAAGGTGCGAAAACCCATGTGGCTATCGCGGCCTGGCCCTGGGGAGCCTACTTGGGTGAGGCTGCCCTGGAGCATGGCATCCGTGTCAAGACGTCGTCCTATACACGGCACCATCCCAATATCACCTTGTGCAAGGCCAAGGCCAGCGGCAATTACATGAATTCCATCCTGGCCAATAACGAAGCCACTGCCGATGGCTACGACGAAGCGTTGTTACTCGATGTGGATGGTTTTATCGCAGAAGGTTCGGGCGAGAATATTTTTATCGTCAAGCGGGGCATCCTCTACACCCCGGATCTTTCCAGTGCCTTGGAAGGCATCACCCGCGACTGCATTTTCCAACTGGCCGCCGAGTCCGGAATGACCGTGCTGGAGCGCCGCATCTCCCGCGACGAACTGTACTGTGCTGACGAAGCGTTCTTCACGGGTACTGCGGCCGAAATCACCCCGATTCGTGAAGTAGATCGACGCATGATCGGCGCGGGACACCGCGGGCCGGTCACCGCCCAATTGCAGGCGCTCTATTTTGACTGCGTCATGGGCCGCTCGCCTCAGCATCAGGATTGGTTAACCGCTGTTGGAGATTGAAATGTCAAATGTTGCCGAACTGAACCAAAAAACTGTTGAAATCACCGAACAGGATCTGCCACTCCACTGCCCGATGCCCTCGGTTAAGCTGTGGGACACTCATCCACGCGTGTTCCTGGATGTCGCCCGAACCGGAACGGCACAATGCCCCTACTGTGGCACCCGCTATATTCTGGCGGGAGGGGCTCGAAGCACAACTCATTGAACAAAATTCTGGTCATCGGGGCGGCCTGGGTAGGGGATGCCGTGCTGTCCCAACCCCTTTTCGCCGCTCTCAGGAAGCAGTCTCCCGATTGCGGGATTGATGTTCTGGCGCCATCCTGGACCCAGGGCGTATTGGCCCGGATGCCTGAAATCACGCACATCCTCGACAACCCTTTTGGGCATGGTCAATTGCGCTGGATAGCCCGCCGCGCTCTTGGAAAAGAGTTGCGACGAGAACATTACCAACAAGCCATCATCCTGCCCAACTCCTTCAAGTCCGCATTAATTCCCTGGTTTGCCCAAATTCCCAGACGTACGGGTTATGTTGGCGAAATGCGTCATTTCCTGCTAAATGACAAACGTGATCTGGACCGGTCTGCGCACCCTTTGATGGTGGAACGATTTGCCGCTCTGGCCCTGCCCCAGAATGGCGTCCTGCAAGGTCCAGTGCCATTCCCCCGGTTGCATGCCGATCTTGAAGCGCAAGCCGCAACATTGCATCGCCTCAACTTGACGCTCAATCCCCCCGTCGCCATCCTCTGTCCCGGCGCCGAATTTGGCCCCGCCAAACGCTGGCCGGTACGTCACTTCGCAACAGCAGCCAGGCAATTAATCGGTCAGGGGTTTCAGATCTGGCTGCTGGGTTCAAAAAAGGACCATCCGATTGCCGCACTGCTGTCCCACGAAATCGATGGCCCCATATACAACCTCTGTGGCACGACCAACCTGAGCGAAGCAGTCGATCTGATGGCGGCAGCCCAGCGCGTCATCAGCAATGATTCAGGATTAATGCATGTCGCCGCGGCCCTGGATATCCCCCTGGTGGCCGTATTTGGATCATCCAGCCCAGAATTCACCCCCCCGCTCTCAAATCAGGCCCAAGTGGTGACCCTGAAATTATCCTGTAGTCCCTGCTTCAAACGGGAATGCCCGCTGGGCCACCTAAAATGTCTGGAAGATCTGACCCCGGATCGCGTCATGGCCCGCTGGTAACCTGCCCTTCCTGAGGGGGCCAATCATCGGGCACATCAATATCCAGCAAGATGCCCGGGTCATCCACATCGAGCCAGCACACCTCCGGTCCGTAGA
>DAIDTL010000028.1:320-10565 GCA_027457225.1 Ferrovaceae bacterium | reverse complement strand
CGTTTTATCTTCTTGTCGCGGCGCTCGTGTTGCTGACAGCGAACGCCGCGCCGACCGTGAGCCAGGAACCTGGCATCATCACGGTGTTCGAAGGCGCAAGACTCATCCCCGGGGATGGTAGCGCACCGATTGAGAATTCCGCATTCATGGTCGTCAATGGTGCGTTCACAGCGGTCGGCCAGCAAGGCGCGGTTACGATCCCGCCTGGTGCAGTGCATGTCGATCTCACCGGCAAGACCGTGATGCCGACGCTCGTGGACGATCACATTCACATAGGTTACCGCAAAGGCACGAGTTTCTCTGCCGACAACTACACCCGGGAGAATCTCCTCGACATACTCGACCGCTTCGCGTACTTCGGTATAGCAGCGATCCTTGAGACCGGAACCGGTCGCGGCGACCTGCCATACAAAGTGCGTGCCGAAGCCCACACCGGAGCGCGCTACCTCACCTCCGGTAGTGGTTTCGGTATGCCAGACGCGGGCCCGGGCGGCGCCATGCGGGATGCTATCTATGGGGTAACAACCGAGGCGCAAGCACGCGAAGACGTGCGCGAACTCGCCGCCAACAAGCCCGCCATGGTGAAGATCTGGGTGGACGACCGAAACGGTACGGTGGAAAAGCTCAAGCCTGATCTCTACAGGGCGATCATAGATGAGGCACACCGTCACAATCTAAAAGTGATGGCACATATTGTCGATCTCGCTGACGTCAAGGATTTGCTACGGGCGGGCGTCGACGGCTTCGCCCACATGGTCAGAGACAAGGATGTCGATGATGAGTTGCTCGCGCTTTTGCGGACACGACCGAACGTGTTCTTCCTTGAGACACTTTGGGGTGAACGGAGGGCGATCTACACGTCGCGACCCGTATGGCTCGACGATCCAATACTACGCGACATCTACACGGCGGACGACCTGAAGCAACTCGTTGGGCAATTTTCGCCAGACCTGGTCGCCAGTCCTCAGGCGGACGCGCGCGCGCGCGCAATGGCGGCAACAAGCTTGCGCAATACCGCGAAGCTCCACGCAGCGGGTGTAACACTCGGCCTCGGTACAGATACCGGCGGGATGAATGGTGGCCAGTTTTTCGGCTTCGGCACCCATATCGAGTTGGAACTCCTAGTCACGCAGGTCGGACTCACGCCTATGCAGGCGTTGACGATAGGCACTCGCAACTCAGCCGCGATCCTTGGGCTTAACCAGCTTGGCACTGTGGCACCGGGCAAGAGCGCGGATTTCATCGTGCTCGATGCCAACCCGCTGGATAATATTTCCAATACGCGCCGCATCACCAAGGTTTACTTGCGTGGAGAGGAAATCCCGCGCGCCGCCTTGAAAGCCAAATGGGCCGCTCTCGGCAGGTAAATCAGCTCGGGACGCATATTTTTGCAATATCCGCAGCGTCCCCAAGGTTCTCGACATTCCAGCAGAGATCCATCGCCTGGCGAATCACCGGACCAGGCAATATTCCGCCGGCAAGATCGGCAAATTTCATTTCTAGCGCCTTGTCACTCATCGGCACCTCAAGACTTCCGACCGCATGCTGAATGTAGCGATGCAGCGTCCGCCCATCTTTCAGGACAATTGTCATGTCGATCTGGGCCGTGTCGATCCCTGGCGTAATTACAGGAATAATTTTTTTCCGCAACGCGGTGACGGTTGGATCTGCCACAGCGCGGTCGCTGAACTGCTTCTCGCCACCCGCGCCTTCTACCAGGGCAATGGCGACAGCATGGTAAACGCTGAATTTTCCTTCGAGCCCATCACGCGGAGTTTTCTTGCCAGTAAGTTCGAGCACCAGGGGGTTGACCTTGATCTCGACGCGCTCAATCTGGTCTGCCGTAAGTTTATTGTCGTTGCGGAGTTGAATCGCGGCATCGATCGCAGGGTGTAGCACGATTCCGCACGCAAACGGCTTATAAGAATTGAGCACAGCCTCGTACCGCCGGCCTAAACCGTCGGTTATTTCTTTGTAATCCTGCTTCGTGCTGATGGTGTTGGCCCAGCCACGCTTGGCTTCAATCATTCCATTCGAGCTGGTAAAATTCTTTGATGCAAGCAGTGCGGCGAAAATACCGTTGCTGGCAGCACGCCCCGGATTGAAACTCTTGTTCATCGAGCCGAACGATTCTCGCAATCCGACGGGCTGTGAGGCGGCAAGTCCGAGCGCCCAAACCATCTGCTGCTCGTTCAAGCCCAGTAGCTTTCCCGCAGCTGCGGCGGCGCCAAATACACCGGCGGTGCCTGTAATATGCCAGCCCATATCAAAATGGTTTGGATACACAGCGTTGCCAATCCTGCACTCAGTCTCGGTGCCGAGAATCAAGGCGTTTAGGAAATCCCTGCCCGAGACAGGCTGCATTTCTGACATGGCCAAAATCGCAGAAGCCACAGGACCTGCAGGGTGGATTATCGTTTTAAGATGTGTATCGTCATAGTCAAAAATATGGCTCGATACACCATTAATGAAAGCGGCGTTCATAATATCAAAGCGTTCGCGACGCCAAAGAATCGAGGCCTGGGGAGGGCCGGAGAATGGGCCAAGTGCCGATACCGCGATATCGATCGTTTGATGATGCGAACCTCCGATTGTAACGCCAACCCAATTCAACAGCGTTCTTACCCCCTCCTTTCGCACGTTCTCCGGGAGATCACCGTACCTGGCCGTCACTACGTACCGAGCGAGAATCCTCGTGACATCCTTCGGCGTCTCGATTGGATCAAGGGCAATTTTTTGAGCATCGGTTGATGCAGTTTGAGCTGAGGCCATTTCGGTAATTACCCCAGCAAAAACAGGGAACATCGCGGCAGCGCGCAAAATCGATCTGCGATCAGTGAATGGCATGAAACGTCCTCGGAATCAACACTCCGGACAATTGACAGTGGATGACTGGTCCGCGCCATTTGTTAGTCAAACGGGCGTTCATGAGGGCGGTTGCAGTCCAGTGCTACCCCCCCTGAATTCCCCATAACGGGGAATAATACATGGGATTGTATTACCCTCATTCCGGGCTGTACAAATCCCCAAGGCATGCTCAGTTGATTTGAAACCTCACATTTGCATTTGTCGCTTCATCGCGGGCCGGGGTCAGCATTTCCCGCACGGGGGGCAGCGAGTAACGGAGTAATGGTTTTTTCAAGTACTGCCTCGTCCAGCCCAGTTTCTCCAAACCACCCATCACGACGAAGAATGCCTTGGCGGTCGATGACAAAAGTCAAGGGAATGCGCCAGATGCGGCCATAGCCCTTGACCCGGGATTCTCGGATCAACGCCCAAGAGAAGCTGTATTGCTTCATGATTTCGCGTGCTTTGGGCACATCCTCGGGATCATCCATGCTGACGGCTATCAGTTCCAGGCCTTCCTCATGGTGCTTGCGGTAGTAGCGATCCAGCGCCGGCATCTCTCCACGACAGGGCTCGCACCAAGATGCCCAGAAATTAATCACCACTACCTTGCCACTTCCCTCGGCGGGCGAGAATCGTTGGCCGCTCATCAGCTGAATGTCGTAGACCGGCGCGAGAGCCCCTTCCTGGATGGTTGCAGCCAAGCCCTCTGCCACGGCCCCCCCCACCAGCAGGAATGCCTGGAATGATGCCAACACCAGGCGTGATAATGAATTTTCAGAACGCATAGTGCATCCCTACGGAAAGGGTGTACCGTGGCACCAGTTGATAACCGATCACATTCTGGTAGAGCGGCACCTGAACAAAGCCATACACGTTGGTCTGACTTCCGGTCCTGATGTCCAGACCCGGGCTGATATAGACCAAGCTTCCACCCGTGCTGATGGTATCAGACAATATGCCGGAATCCACATTGACATGACGAGCGTTGAGCTGGATTTGAGGCATGACCGAATCGAAACTCATGTAGCGGGCACCCAGATTGAGGTTGATGCCATTGCCTGGATGGTAGGTTTCGGTGGGGCCCATGACCGCTGCCTGGTAGGTGGCCTGAGCAAAGTAATCCCAATCCCGGTTGATGGCCTGATGGTAGAACAGCCCGGCAATCATGTCCGTGGTGCCCGTACCCGGCTGCAGGCCAGCATCGATGAGGAAGGGCGCACCGGGATGATTGACGCCACTGGTCGAGCTACCGGCAATCTGAGTTCCCATCATCGTGTCGCTACCAGTGGGTAGCTTGACACCAAACATAAAGCCAAAATTTGGACTCTCCACCAATGGGTGAAAGCTGCCAATGAGTTTGACATCACCTAACCGGGAAATCGTCGACTGATAGGCGCCAAAGCCGGGCTGGGCCGGCGGGACAATGCCGCTATCACCCCAGGTTTCATGGGCTCGGTTGATATAGGGAACCAACAGCGTTACTCCCCAGTGAGCTTCGCTGGTGTAATCAACCCCCAGAGTCACATACTGGTTCCGGGTATAGCGTTCGATTTCTGTCGCCCCCAGAGCCAGCGCCCCGTTGGGTGAGATGGTGCCGGTGGAATGTCGCAACTGATCTTGATTGAGGTAGTCGTACCGCAGATCCAGCTTGAGTCCGCTGCTATGGGACATCCCTTGGCTGTCCCAATCAGTACTCAAGGTACATCCGCAACTGGCACAAGCTGCGGCCACCAGAGGATAGAATCCGGCGATGGTGAAAAGTACGATACCTAAAGGACCCGTCATGTATTTTGCAATCCTCACTATCGCGTTCCTCAGCGTCCTTTGAAGCCTGAAGTCATACAAAGAAGTTCAGTGTAGTAATTTCACCCCTTTAAGTCGATTAGTTGATTTCAATTAATTGATTTCAATCAAGGGGAGCGCTACTTTCCCTTTCTACAATGACCGCTTGATCCCCATTCTTGCAGTGCAAGGAGTCCTTTTATGACCCTTCTCAGCCAATCTCTCAGTGAAACCCACCGGCAGTGCGATACACTGTTTGCCGCCATGGAGAACGCCGTAACCCAGCAGAAGTGGGGTGACGCATCATCAGTGTTCAACGAGTTTCGCCAGGCTACCGAAGACCATTTCCAGGCAGAGGAAAACATCCTGTTTCCAGCATTTGAAAAGGCCACCGGCATGACCCAGGGGCCCACCCGGTTGATGCGTCGGGAGCATCAGCAGATGCGCGACGCATTGTCCCGAATGGCTGGGGCCATCGCGACCAGGGATGCAGACGCTTCTTTGGGCTGCGCTGATACCCTGCTGATGCTGATGCAGCAGCACAACCTGAAAGAGGAACAGATGCTCTATCGCATGATGGACGAAGTGTTGGAAAGTGAAGCAGATGCCCTGCTCGCACGCATCAAAACCATGGCTGTCTGACAGCCAATCAGGGAAAGGAGAGTTCCAGTTCCAAAGGATCATCGACACGCCATGATGCCCGCCACCCTCTCCTATGAGCAGGCGCCGCCCTTTCCAGTTCCACTTCGGTTTTTCCTGACCGCACCTCTCTTCATGCTGCTAGCCGCGCTACTGCTGGTGGTTGAAGGTCCCGAAATCATGCTCTCGCGCCACCTGCCCGCTACCCTGGCCGCTACCCATCTGCTGACACTGGGCTTCACCACCATGGTGATGTGCGGTGCATTGCTACAAATGCTGCCGGTGGTAGCGGGTGCACCCGTAGCTGCACCCCGGCTCATCGCGTGGATGGTATACCCTCTCCTCGTGCTGGGGGCGCTGGCCGTTGCATTTTCTTTTTTGTCAGAAATAGTGACCCTCATGTACGCTGGCGCTCTTCTGACGGCAATCGCTCTGTGCATATTTCTGATTGCCACCGGCCATGCGCTTCTGCGCTCCCCTTCCCGCAGCCCCTCGGTACCTGCCATGGGATATGCCCTCCTTGCCCTGTCCGTCACGGTGGCACTGGGCATCACGCTCGTCATTGCCCGTTATCATGGACTGGCCGTGCCATATCCTGCTTTGGCCACGCTTCATCCACTCTGGGGGTTGGTGGGCTGGACCCTGGTACTGATCATCGGCGTTGCCTACCAGGTGGTGCCTATGTTCCAGTTAACGTCTGCTTACCCGTCTGCCATGACATCCCGCCTGACGGGCATCCTGTTCTTGTTGCTGGTTCTGCGCAGCGGATTCGAGTTCCTGTCCCCCACCATCAGGGATGGACTGTCATTTCTTGTTTCGGCTACTCTCGCGGCCGGGGTATTCTGGTTTGGGGCCGTCACCCTTCAACTCCAGCACCGTCGCAAACGTAAACTCAACGATCCCGCGCTCATGTTCTGGCGCTCCGGGCTGTTCCTGCTGCTGGCCGCTGCGATGCTGGGCGCGGGCTTCCCACTGCTTCCTCCCGAGTACAGGGACACAGCATCGTTTGTGCTGGGTATCCTGACATTACCCGGATTCATTCTGGCGCTCATCAACGGCATGCTCTACAAGATCGTGCCTTTTCTTGCCTGGTTTCACCTCCAGGCCAACTTCCCGGGTAAAGGCATCGTTCCCAATGTGCGGCAAATGCTTCCGGAAACCATGACACGAGGGCAGATGCGTCTCTACCTGGCCGCGCTCACGACGCTGCTGCTGGCTGTAGGACTGCCCCACCTGGCCCGCCCCGCAGGGATCCTGTGGGCCCTCAATGCGTTCTGGCTGGCCTGGAACCTGCTGCGGGTGGCCCGGATATACAAGCATACTGTGCAGCTTGCCACGACACGGCTGTAGGAATAATGTTGCGATTGTGAGCCTCAACCCAAAAACTCAGGCTATCCTGGCCAATCACCCCATGTTTCGGGAAATCTCCGCCGAGGAAGTGAACCGTATCGCGGCGGGTGCCCGTGAGATTCATGCTCCACGGGGGACCATCCTGTTTCAAAAAGGGGATCCCGCCATGGGGTTTTATCTGCTCATCTATGGCCAGATCAAGCTCGCTTTCCCTTCACCCAGCGGCGCAGAAAAGGTGGTGGATATCATCCACCCCGGACAGAGCTTTGGAGAGGCAGTGGTCTTCATGGAAAAGCCTTATCCAGTTTATGCCCAAGCCCTGAACGACTGCCTGCTGCTGCATGTGTCACAGGAAGTGATGTTCCAGGAAATCGGACGCAACCAGATGTTTGCGCGCAAGCTGCTGGCCGGGCTCTCGATCCGTCTGCACAGCCTCATCAACGATGTCGAGGCTTATTCCCTGCATTCCTGCACCCAACGGGTAATTGGCTATCTGCTGCTGCAGGGCGAATCCGATCCGGCAACTAGCAAAGCACTGCGCATTACCCTTCCGGTGGGCAAGGCAGTGATCGCTTCGCGCCTTAACATCACGCCGGAAACATTTTCCAGAATCCTTCACGATCTCGCCAGCGCCGGCCTGATCAGTGTTATTGGCAGAGAAGTCGTCGTGCCGGACCTTTCCCAACTGCGCGAACATGGCAGGGACTCCTGACGGTAAAATTCTTCGGGTTACCTTTCCCAAGTCGGGCTTGGGGCCACGGAAGGAACTTGATCTTTGTTATACCTTGTATCCTTAAAAGAACTGTAAAAAGTGTTGCCACGGAACAGGATTGTGGGTGACGGCCACCAGCACAATGTAGACAAATACTGCTTGTGCAGCCAACCAAGCAAAAAAGCGAATGGATTTACTAATACCGTTGCGCAAGGCGACAACGCCTAGTCCAATATACAGTAGCAGGCCTAGAACCTTGGCAGTTAGCCAACTATCCAAGAAAGGATATCGGCGGATGGTGAAAGCCAGCAGAATCGCACTGATGAGCAATAACGTATCAACGACATGTGGTGCAACCCTGACCCATCGTTTTCGCATGATGGCTGAGCCATTCAGGCTCCAAATTCCGCGAACAAAAAACAGTGCATAGCTGCACACCACAAAGGTAATATGCGAAGTTTTGAGTACCAGGTAATTCATTGAAAGCTTCCGACCCTATCCACTTTCACAATTGTTGACATTCTCCGCCTCTCCGGTATTTTCCATTGATTACGCGAAGCATTATCAAACATCGAATTGCAAGCGTGCCAATCGCGCGTAAAGCCCGCTCTGTTTACGCAAGTCTCCCGGTGTACCGGTTTCTACGATGCGTCCATGTTCCAACACGACAATACGGTCGGCCTTCTGAACGGTAGCCAAACGGTGAGCAATGATGAGCGTGGTACGCCCCTTCATGGCAGCATTCAAGCCTTCTTGCAACAGGATTTCTGATTCAGCATCCAGCGCACTGGTGGCTTCATCCAACAACAACAGTGGCGCGTTTTTCAGGATTGCCCTCGCGATGGCGATACGTTGCCGTTGCCCGCCTGACAAGCGGGTGCCGCGTTCCCCCAGGAATGTCTGATAACCTTTTGGCAGACGGTTTACAAACTCTTCCACCTGCGCCAATTTGGCGGCTGCCATGACCTGATTGTCGCTGGCAGCAAGACGCCCATAGCGAATATTTTCAAGCGCATTGGCTGAAAAGATCACTGGATCTTGTGGCACGATGGCGATCCTGTTGCGCAAATCGTGCAAAGAAAGCTGGCGGATATCCTGACCATTGAGACGAATGCAACCGGTCGTCACATCGTAAAAACGCAATAACAACTGGAATAAGGTAGTCTTGCCAGCACCTGAAGGGCCAACCAGCGCCACGGTTTCTCCGGGGGCAATTTCGAGTGTAATATCATCCAGCGCAGCCACTTGTGAACGTGCGGGGTAGTGAAAACTGACCTGTTCGAAACGAATCGCTGCCTGACTGGGTTGGTGCAGCGGCTGTGGTGTAGCGGTTTCAGCGATAGCTGACTCCGCATGCAAAAGTTCCAGCAGGCGGTCGGTTGCTCCAGCCGCGCGCATCACATCGCCCCACACTTCCGCCATGGTGCCGACGCTTCCCGCCACTAATGCTGCATAAAGGATGAACGAAGCCAATTGTCCGCCGGTCATGCGGCCTTCATTTGCCTGGTTAGCTCCAACCCACAGAACAAAAATGATGGTGCCCATTACCGCCGTGATGATCAGCCCGTTAGCGCGGCTCGTACGCGGGTACGCTGAACAGCGGTGGCAAATGCTGCTTCTGCCCGTTCGGCAAAGCGCTCTGTCTCAAACTGTTCCCGGGTATTGGCTTGTACCGTGGGGATTGCATTGAGTATCTCGCCAGCCAGTGCCGAAGCATCAGCGATTCTATCCTGGGATTCGCTAGAAAGTTTCTTCACCTTACGGCCAATGGCGATAATGGGTAGTATCAGCAACGCCATCAGCCCGAAGTTGAGGGAGAACAGATAAAAGCTGGTCACAGCCAGCATGATCATGCCGCCGATAAACTGGAACAGGCTTCGCAAGCCCATTGAAACCGAGCTACCGATCACGGTCTGAATCAGCGTGGTGTCACCCGTCAAGCGAGACAACACCTCTCCAGTTTGCAAGGTCTCAAAAAACTGCGGTGACTGCAGCACCGCCCGTGCGTATACTGCTCTGCGCAAATCCACCGTGAATCGTTCACCCACCCAGGTTACGGTGTAATAACGTGCCGCCACCGTCACCGCCCACAGGCTTGCCAGCGCAAACAATACGGCGAAATGCCCGTTCATGCTTAATGCGCCCAACGGACTACCACTGGTGTTTTCCCGTTGTCCAAAACCGTAATCAATCAGGTTGCGAAAGGCCAGCGGCATCAAAAGGATGGTGGCAGAGCCGAGGCACAACAGCACAAAAGCCAGTGCTATGCGCCCGCGATAGGGGTACAAGAAAGGCGACAGGTCCCGAAAAAAATGTAGGCCTCGAGCAGTAGCGGGTTGGTTCGATTTTGAGATTTGGGCATCCGAAGTGCGTTTTTTCAAGTTTTAGCAACCATTTTCATCGAATTCATCATTTCCAGGCGACTCCTGCACGCAGAAACCCTGTCGAGGCAAACCGCCAACCAGGAGCTATAGGAGCCCGGATTTTGCTTCATATCGACGCTCAGTTTCGCCATGTCTATCCATCGCCAGTCATCGACCTCATCCCGGTTAGGTGCCGGAATACCATCATATTGACCAAAAAAGACATGGTCGTACTCATGCTCAATCAGACCATTTTCGAATGGCACCCTGTACACGAAGCAAAAGGCCTTCGAGAGTTCGCACTCGATACCCATTTCTTCCCGCAACCGCCGATTTGCGACGCTGATGTTGCCCTCTCCGGGCCGCGGGTGGCCGCAGCATGTGTTGCTCCACAGCCCACTCGAATGGTACTTGGTGGCTGCCCGACGTTGAAGCATCAGTCTGTTTCTGGAATCGAAGACAAAAACTGAAATTGCGCGGTGCAGTTTACCGCTTCGATGCGCGGCCATCTTGCCCTCGGCACCAATTTCATTGTCACTTTCGTCCACT
>DAIDTL010000028.1:0-310 GCA_027457225.1 Ferrovaceae bacterium | reverse complement strand
AATAAATGTGGTCAAGCGCCATTAAAAATTGATTGAATCAATCCGTAACGCGCCAGATCAGGATTTCAAATTCATATTCAGGAGTCATCCCGGTCTTCCAGGCGTACCCATTACGCTCCAAAATGGCGTAGAGAGGGTGCGGTTCACGACGCAGCAACAAGCATATGCGGTGGCCAGGCGCCAGGATTTCCAGTAATTCCAGCACTTGTACCATCGGTTCTGGAGGTTCCAGTTCTCGCGCATCCAGCAGGTGAACAGAATCATCATGGGAAGATTGAATACTCATATTTACCTCTGGTTACTTTCCGTT
>DAIDTL010000027.1 GCA_027457225.1 Ferrovaceae bacterium | reverse complement strand
CAGCCATTTTGGGCTCGAGGGATAAATCGGCAAAACTCTTGAAACCCAGCAACCTGGCTTCTTCAGTGCGCAACTGCAGGAGCGTGCGGATCAGTGGCGTGTTGTCCCACTCCGGTTTGCCAAATTCTGACGCACGGGTTGCGTAGCTGTAGTAAAAATGCTGGCGGAGCGTGCGTGATTCGGCATACTGCATTATGGGTCCGTAACATGGTGCGTGCAGGGTCAACTTCCAGCCGGTATGGTGCTCCTGCTGAGCTGCTTCACGGGCTGTTTGGAGGACGTCTTCAGGCAACCCGCGCAGGGAGGCAGAATCTTCCACAAAGTGTCCAAAAGCGTTGGTAGTGTCCAGCAAGTTCTGCTCGAACTGTGCGCCTGTGGCCGCGAGACTTTCCTGGATTTCCAGAAAGCGGGCTTTATCTGCCGGGGACAATTCAGCGCCGCCCAAGCGAAAATCACGCAATTCGTTTTCGATGATTTTCTGGCGCGCGGGGCTTAACGTATCAAATTCTGAAGAAGCCCGCAGGGCTTTGTATCCAGCAAAAAGTGCCTCGTTCTGGGCCAGAGTGGCCCAGTACTGGGTAATTTTTGGAAGGTTGGCGTTGTAGGCATCACGGAGTTCCGGTGTGTTGACGACGGCATTGAGGTGAGCCACCTGACCCCAGGCGCGCGATAGGCGTTCGTTGGCATCTTCCAGGGGGGCGACGAAATGCTCCCAGGTGGGAGCGGCGGTTTGTATCAGGATGTGCGACAAGAGTGCCGTATTTTCAGTTATCAGCGCATCTACGGCGGGCCCCACATGGATGGGTTGAATTTCGGCGAAGCGCGGCAGCCCCGAAAAATCGAGTAAGGGATTCATGGCATGGAACCTCAGGCGCGAGCGTCTTCGTAAATCAGAAAACCGCCCACAATGGTGTGAGAAACTTTTCCCAGCAGAGGCAGGTTGATGAATGGAGTGTTCTTGCCCTGGCTTTTCAGGCTTTGCGGAGTGACCACCCATTCATGATCCGGATTAAATAGGCACAAGTCTGCATTGCTGCCAAGACCAATCTGGCCTCCGGACACACCCAGGATGCGTGCTGGGTCAGCGGTAACCCGGGACAATGCTCGCGGCAGCGGGATATTGTCTTGCTGAGCCCACTTGAGCGTCAGCGGCAGCAATAACTCCAGCCCGGTGGCACCGGCTTCGGAGGCTTCAAAAGGCAATTGTTTGACATCATCATCCACGGGCGAGTGGTCTGACACCAGGGCATCTACCGTACTATCAGCAAGACCCGCACGCAGCGCATCGCGATCCCGCAAGCTGCGCAGGGGGGGGATCAAATGACAATGGGAGTCGAAAAAGCCGATGTCATGCTCGGACAGATGCAGATGATTGATGGACACGTCACAAGTGATGGGAAGCCCTTCCACTTTGGCAGCTCGTACCAGTTCCACCCCAGCTGCGCTGGACAGGCGGCACAGATGCACACGGGCGCCGGTATGGCGCACCAGATGCAGGATAGTGGAAATGGCGATACTCTCGGCGCAAGCCGGAATGGGCGGAAGGCCGAGACGCATTGCCACTTCACCATCGTGCGCTACGCCACCTCGCCCCAAGTAGGGATCCTGGGGTTGCAACCAGACAGCGAACCCAAAGGTGCTGGCGTAATCCAGCGCGCGCGCCAGCACTTGTGTGTCCACCAATGGTGCGTTGGCTTGTGAGAATGCGACGCAGCCCGCGTCACGCAGTTCGCCCATTTCCGTCAGGCGTGTGCCTTGTAATTGTTGGGTGAGTGCCCCCAGCGGATAGACATTGGTCTGGTTGCGCCCTTTGGCGCGGTGCTTGAGCATTTCCACCAAACCGGGCTCGTCCAGTGGAGGGTCAGTATCGGGCGGGCAGGACAGGCTTGTCACACCCCCAACGGTGGCCGCAAACATTTCACTCTCCAGCTTCGCCAGATACTCGAACCCTGGTTCTCGCAGGCGTGCTACCAATTCCACCAGACCGGGAATGACGATTTTGCCGCGGGCATCGATGACGCGATTGGGGCCAAAACTTGAGGGCCCCTGACCCAGGCCGACAATTTTTCCGGCGGCAATGAAAACGTCCTGTACCTCATCGGTGCCTGTGGCCGGGTTGATGACGCGTCCGTTACTGATCTGGATTTTCATGAAAATTTCCCGTTTCAGTTGCTGGCCAGGATGGACATGACTGCCATGCGTACTGCGATGCCGAAAGTGACTTGTTTCAAAATGACAGACTGGATCCCATCGGCGACTTCGGAATCGATTTCCACTCCCCGATTCATCGGGCCGGGATGCATGACAATGGCGTCCTGTTTGGCACGGGACAGCTTTCCAGGCGTCAGGCCATAATATTTGAAGTATTCATCGCGGCTGGGCAACAAGGCACCATTCATCCGTTCATTCTGTAATCTCAACATGATGACCACATCGACATCCTTGAGGCCTTGCGTCATGTCGTGGAAGACGCGCACACCCAGATGCTCCACGTCGCGCGGCATCAGGGTTTTGGGACCGACCACGCGAACTTCGGGCACGTGTAGCGTGGTGAGCGCATGGATTTGCGAGCGAGCCACACGGGAATGCAGCACATCACCCACGATGGCAACTTTGAGATTTTCAAAGCGGTGTTTGAAATGCCGGATGGTGTACATGTCCAACAGCGCCTGAGTGGGGTGTGCATGGCATCCGTCGCCTGCATTGATGACATGAATGCCCGGGGCCACATGGTTGGCGATCAAATGGGCCGCCCCGCTTTCCGCATGGCGCACCACAAACATGTCTGCCTGCATGGCCGACAGGTTGTCCACCGTATCCAGCAGGGTTTCGCCCTTACTTTGGCTGGAAGCACTGACATTGAGGTTGATGACATCGGCTGACAGGCGTTTGGCAGCAATCTCAAAAGTGGTGCGGGTTCGGGTGGAAGCCTCAAAAAACAGGTTGAATACCGATTTGCCTTGCAGATGAGGAACCTTCTTGACCTCCTGTTGTGCAACATTTTCAAAAGTTACTGCAGTGTCCAGGATATGAAACAACACGGAAGAAGGCAGGCCTTCGATCGTGAGCAGGTGCTTGAGTGTGCCTTCGGGGCTGAGTTGCGGATTGCCGATCATGTAGGTTGAGACTCCAGGTAACTCCGCAATATAAGCGCTGCTGCTTCAGCATGTTCCGCCATGGCACGTTGGTGATAGGTGTACCCCAGCTCCCGCAGGGACTGATCAGCTTCAAGGGAGGTGTACCGCTCGTCCACCAGCACCGTGGGCAATCCCGTCCTGGACTCTAATTCGGTGGCAAAGTTCCTACAGCGGCGTGTAGATTTCTGTTCGTTGCCCTCTGCGTCGAGCGGCAGCCCGACAACCAGTCCTACAGGAGCCCATTCCTTGAGCAGTTTATCCACTGCCTGCCAGCGTGCGTCCGGTGTAACTGCTTCGATAGTGGTCAAGGGATGGCAGATTTTGCTGCCGAGTTCGCCAATGGCAACGCCAGTACGCTTCTGTCCATAGTCAAAGGCAAGAATGTTTCCTTCGGCCTCAGGCATGCCCTGCTTCATCAGATAAATAAGTGCGGTCTATCCCCAAAATGCCCAAGGCAGCCGAAAAGCGTGCTTCTGCCGGAAGGTTGAAAATCACATCCTGACGGGCTTCAACCGTCAACCAGCTGTTGAGCTTGATTTCGTTTTCCAGTTGTCCTGCTTCCCAGCCCGCATAGCCCAAGGAGATCAGCATACCTTGGGGTGGCTGCCCCCGAGATACCTCTTCCAGGATATCCCGGGAGGTGGTCAGCCCAATCTCGTCGTTGACGCTCAGTGTGGAGCGCCAATGCCCCACCGGGGAGTGCAACACGAAACCGCGGTCAGTCTGGACCGGGCCACCGAAATAGACTGGCAGAGCGCCCAGATCCTCCTGGGAAAGCGGGATGTCAATCTGGTTGAACAGGTTTTCCAGCGTCAGATTGGTGGGACGATTGACGACCAGTCCCATGGCACCGTTATCATCATGGCGGCAGATATAGGTCAGGGTCCCGGAAAAATTGGAATCCTGCAGCGCCGGCATGGCGATGAGGAAATGGTTCGTAAGATTGACGGAAGCCATGGGGCCAATTATCGCATATTCCAGAACATTGCCGTAACAGCAGCCTGCTGGCTGTATCATTGGCATGGACAGTACGGGGCCGCCCATATTGAGCCATGCCGTAGCCCGAAAAAACGCTGAGTCGGTATCTAAGGATGACTTCTGGATCCCCATGAAAATCGCCACCTGGAATGTCAACTCCATCAAGGTTCGCCTGAACCCTGTGCTGGACTGGATAAACAATCATCAGCCCGCGGTATTGTGTTTGCAGGAACTGAAGTGTGAAGAGGCCAACTTCCCCCTTGGGGCGTTCACTGCGGTGGGCTATCACGCCCTGATTGCGGGCCAGAAGGCCTACAACGGCGTGGCCTTGCTCAGTCAGAAGCCAGGAAGCGATCCACTGATCGGAATTCCGGGATTTGACGACCCGCAGCAGCGCGTAATTGCGGCCACATTTGACGAGATTCGGGTTATATCAGTGTATTGCCCGAATGGTGAATCGATTACTTCGGACAAATACAATTACAAGCTGCGCTGGTTTACAGCGTTTCGGGATTATCTTGAAGAAGCGTTAAGTCGCTACCCCAGGCTGATCGTTGCGGGAGACTACAATATCGCCCCTGAGGATCGGGATGTTTACGATCCAGTGGCCTGGAAGGGACAAGTGCTGTGCAGTGATGCCGAGCGTGCAGCATTCGGGCGGTTGTTGCAACTGGGGCTAAAGGATACTTTTCGTCTTTTTGAGCAGGCGGAGCAGTCCTACAGTTGGTGGCATTACCGCGTCAATGCGTTCAAGCGTGGCATGGGACTGCGTA
Source organism: Ferrovaceae bacterium (assembly GCA_027457225.1). GTDB lineage: Bacteria > Pseudomonadota > Gammaproteobacteria > Burkholderiales > Ferrovaceae > JAJZRV01. Next base: position 5,688 of record DAIDTL010000027.1, on the reverse strand, counting down.
TTGACCATATCCTGGCCAGTGACTGTCAGGCCGCGTTGTGTACGGCCTGTGCAATCGATAAGACGCCGCGTGCGCTGGAACGACCTTCAGATCACGCCCCGGTGTTTGCCGAGTTTTCAGGTTCGTTAAGGCCCAGTTCCTGAATTTTGCGGGTCAACGTATTGCGACCCCAGCCCAAAAGTTGTGCTGCTTCAATGCGACGGCCTCCCGTGTGAGCCAGTGCCTGAATGATCAGTGCGCGCTCGAAATCCTGACTCAACCGATCCAGAATGCCGCGTTCGCCGCGGGCCAGAGCCTGGGATACCTCCAGTTCCAGGGCCGTTTTCCAATGCATGGGCACTGGTGCTTCTGAACCCCCTTTCAACTCTGCTGGCAGATCTCCAATCTCCACATTGACCCCAGGTGCCATGACCGTGAGCCAGTGACAGATGTTTTCCAGTTGACGCACGTTGCCGCGCCATTCAAGGTTTTCCAGGAACCGTATCGCCGTATCGGACAGGCGTTTGGTTTCAACCTGCAGTTCGCGGGCACTCTTTTGTAAAAAGTGCCGTGCCAGCATGGCAATGTCCTGACGCCGCTCACGCAGGGATGGAAGACGGATTCGAATCACGTTCAGACGATGGAACAGGTCTTCACGAAAAAGTCCTTCACGTACCCGTGCTTCAAGATCCTGGTGGGTGGCGGCAATGATACGAACCCGGGAAGCTACGGGGGAGTGTCCTCCCACCCGGTAGAACTGCCCATCTGACAACACACGCAACAGTCGGGTTTGCAAATCGGCCGGCATGTCGCCGATTTCGTCCAGAAACAAAGTACCTCCTTCGGCCTGTTCAAATCGGCCTCGACGCAGGGTATTGGCTCCTGTAAAGGCTCCCCGTTCGTGACCGAACAGTTCTGATTCCAGGAGTTCTTTGGGGATGGCCGCTGTGTTAATGGCAATGAAAGGTTTGTTCGAGCGGTTGCTGTGACGGTGTAAAGCACGTGCGACCAGTTCTTTGCCGGTTCCTGATTCCCCGTTGATCAGTACCGTGGCATTGGATTGCGACAATCGTCCGATAGCGCGAAATACTTCCTGCATGGCTGGGGCCTGTCCCAGAATTTCCGGGGTTTCATGGCCCTCCTCCAGGGCATCCTGGGTGCGCATGCGCTCTTCCAGGGCACGCCTCACCAATTCGATGGCATGATCCACGTCGAAGGGTTTTGGCAAATATTCATAGGCGCCCCCCTGGAAGGCAGCGACTGCACTCTCCAGGTCCGAATAAGCGGTCATGATAATGACGGGCAGATCGGGGTGACGTGCTTTGAGTTGCTCCAGAAAGTCAAATCCAGAGCCTCCAGGCATCCTGATATCGCTCACGACGACCTGAGGTTGTTCGCTGTCCAGGAGCGTCAGTGCTTCCTGTGCTGAAGAAAACGCTTGAAAAGGGATGTTTTCTCGAGTCAGCGCTTTTTCAAACACCCAACGAATGGAACGGTCATCATCAACAATCCAGACTGGTTTCATGACGTTTAATGCCCTCAGGTATATTCAGTGTCGGGCATGGGTAGAATCAGACTGAAACAAGTGTGACCCGGGACGCTCTCAAATTCAACCATGCCATGATGTTGGCTAATCAAGTTTTGTGCCAACATCAATCCCAGGCCGCTGCCCCCTTCGCGACCCGAGACCAGCGGTTGGAAAATTCTGCTTTGCAGCGACTCAGGAATCCCAGGGCCATTATCTACGATACGGATAAGCAACCCCAGCCGAAATCGCCGCCTGGCAAGAGTGACCTGGCGTATGGACCGGCTCTGGAGCAGGATTTCGCCCTTGGATTGAAGCGCTTGGGCCGCATTTCGTACGATATTGAGTACGGCCTGGATCAGTTGCTCACGGTCTGCAGTTATTTCAGGAAGACTGGTGTCATAGTCACGCTGGATGACAATTCCGTCGGGATATTCGGCCAGAATGACGGTGCGTACCCGTTCCAGTACTTCATGAATGTTGAGGGGAGCGGCCTGCTGCAGACGATTGGGGCTCAACATCCTGTCCATCAAGACTTGCAGGCGATCTGCTTCAGCGCGAATCACCTGGGTATATTCCTTTAATTCTGGACGATCCAGTTCCCGTTCCAGTAGTTGGGCGGCGCCACGGATTCCACCGAGCGGATTGCGAATTTCGTGCGCCAGATTGCGGATCAGTTCGCGATTGGTTTTTTGGTCTTCAAGGATCTTTTCTTCCCGTGCAATACGCATGCGTTGGTTGATGGGGCGAAACTCCAGCAAAATACCCACGTCCGGGCCCTGAAGTGGTGTACCGGTGCAACTGACCACGAGGGAAGGCCTGCCTTTGCGTGGAAGATGCCATTCGTGTTCAATAAATACCATATTCTCGTTCAACGCAGCATTCGAATCCTCGACCAGAGCTTCCGCGCCGGGAAGGATGCTTCCAAGCGGCTGCATAAAGATGTTTTTGGTACTGGTTTCCAGCAAGTTTTCGGCTGCTGAGTTGATGAAGCGTACGCGCATGCGGTCATCCAGAACGACAACCGCGGTGGCCAGCAGGTCAAGTCCGGCAAAACCAGAAAAAACAGTTTGGGGGTGTAATTGAATCAAGGTAGGATTTACCATCCCGGAAAGTTTGGATGAAAAAGCCCGCAATCCAAGATATGGGAAGCGGGCTTTGTCTTATTAATCCAGAAGGCGGTGCTATGCTTCAGGCGATATGAATTACAGACTGTAATACATCTGAAATTCCACCGGGTGGGTGGTCATCCTGAAGAGGGTGACTTCTTCCATCTTCAGGGCGATGTACGCATCAATCATGTCATTCGAAAAGACGCCGCCACGGGTTAGGAACTCGCGATCCTTGTCCAGAGCCTCCAGGGCTTCATCCAGCGAAGCGGCTGGAGCCGGGATCTTGGCATCTTCTTCCGGAGACAAATGGTACAAATCCTTGTCGGAAGCTTCACCAGGGTGAATCTTGTTCTGGACGCCATCCACACCAGCCATCATCATGGCAGAGAAAGCCAGGTAGGGATTGGCCATCGGGTCTGGGAAGCGCACCTCGATTCGGCGGGCCTTGTCGCTTTGCACAAACGGGACGCGGATGGCCGCCGAGCGATTGCGGGCCGAGTAGGCCAGCTTAACCGGGGCCTCAAAACCTGGAACCAGACGTTTATAAGAGTTGGTGCTGGGATTGGTGATCGCATTTAAGGCTTTGGCGTGCTTGATGATCCCGCCGATATAGTACAGCGCGAAATCGGACAGGCCGGCATACCCATTTCCTGCAAACAGGTTTTTTCCGTCTTTCCAGACGGATTGGTGTACGTGCATCCCGGAACCGTTGTCGCCAACAACGGGTTTGGGCATAAACGTGGCCGTTTTGCCGTAGGAATGGGCGACATTGTGCACCACGTATTTGAGGATCTGGATCCAGTCAGCACGTTGTACCAGCGGTGCAAATTTGGTGCCGATTTCGCACTGGCCAGGAGCTGCGACTTCATGATGGTGAACCTCAACGGGGACGCCCATGTCTTCCAGGGCCATGCACATGGCCGAACGAATGTCCTGCAGTGAGTCTACCGGAGGGACCGGGAAATACCCCCCTTTGACTACAGGACGGTGTGCCATGTTGCCGCCTTCAAATTCGCGACTGGATGACCAGGGGGCTTCTTCCGAGTTGATTTTCACGCCGCAGCCGGACATGTCTACATTCCAGGTGACGGAGTCAAAAACAAAAAATTCGGGTTCCGGTCCAAAATAGGCGGCATCGCCGATGCCGCTGGATTTGAGGTAGGCCTCGGCGCGACGGGCCAGGGAGCGCGGGTCGCGGTCATAGCCCTTGCCATCGGAAGGTTCTATGACGTCGCAGGTCAACAGGAGTGTGGTTTCATCCAGGAAAGGATCGAGGTTGGCAGTGCTGGGGTCCGGCATCAACAACATGTCTGAGGCCTGGATGCCTTTCCAGCCTGCAATCGACGAGCCGTCAAAGGCATGGCCTTCGGTAAACTTTTCCGGGCCAAATGCACTGACAGGCACGGAGACGTGCTGTTCCTTGCCCCGGGTATCGGTAAAACGCAGGTCCACAAACTTGACCTCGTTGTCCTTGATCATTTGCATGACATCAACTGCAGCCATTTCTCAATCTCCTGTTGTTTTTCTCACGAAGTCTTCGTCGAGTTTAGGTGCGCTTGCGGGTCGTCCCGGTCGCGGTCAATCATTTGGTTGCAACCCGTGATGTAAGCAGATTGCATGCCAGTTTACTTCCCTACAATGTGCCATTGTGCCACAAGGTCGGGCAGATGACGCGCTTCCGTATTTAGCACAAATCCTGTGCATCACTGGCATGATTGCACCAAATTGGCGCATTTAGTGTGGACACCCTTCAACACTTGCTCTGGAGACTTCGCAGCGTACAATGGGATTTTTTTACGATAAACCCCGATGGCCAAAATTCCAGAAATCCTCAAAATCGCGCAAAACCGGGGAAGTGACGCCAATTTACCTTACGACGGCGCGCTGTTACCGACCGAAGCCTTTGAGGTCCTGAATGGTTCTGCTGTTGCAGTCCTTGTGGATGTGCGAACCCGCGCCGAAATCGATTGGGTGGGCTTTGTACCAGGCGCCATTCATATCGAATGGCAGGATTATCCCGCCTGTCATCTCAACACACGATTCATCGACGAGCTTCGCCAATCCGTACCGGATGATGGCCTGTTATTGTTCATATGCCGTTCCGGCGCGCGCTCCCATTCGGCGGCAAGCGCAGCGACTGCGGCTGGTTTTGCGGGATGCTACAACGTTCTGCAGGGATTTGAGGGTGACCGTGACGCCCAGGGCCATCGCAACCTTCTGGGAGGGTGGCGTGCTGCCGGGCTACCCTGGAAGCAGAACTGATTGCGCGCGATGGATCGGTATGCCGTCATTGGACATCCTGTTGCTCATAGTCTCTCTCCTCAAATTCATACTCTGTTTGCTGAAGCCACGCGGCAGGACATGTGCTATGAGCGTCTTGGTCCGGAACTGGACCAATTTGAAGTTGTCGTCGCCCAATTCATGGCGGAGGGAGGCAAGGGAATCAATGTCACACTACCCTTCAAGGAGCGCGCCTTTGCCATGGCTGATGTTCAATCGGCCCGCGCCCGTGCTGCAGGTGCCGCTAATACCCTGACCTTTCACAAGGACGAAATCTTGGCGGACAACACGGATGGGGTGGGTCTGGTCAGGGATATTGTCCAGAACCAGCACTTCACCCTGGCGCATCGGAGCATTTTATTGCTCGGTGCGGGTGGGGCAGCACGCGGGGTTATTCAACCCTTGTTGGCCGAAGGCCCGATTCGATTGATCATCGCCAATCGAACCGCCGATCGCGCACTGACAGTGCTCTCAGAACTAAGGGCTTCTGGCGTTGTTTCGGAGGATTTGCTTGCCCATTGCCAGGCTTGCGGACTGGAGTCGATTTCAGCAGAGCGCTTTGACGTGGTCATCAACGCCACTTCCAGCAGTCTGTCTGGCGGATCCGCGCCTGAGGTGCCGGTCGATGTGTTTGGTCCTGAGACTTTGGCCTACGACATGGTTTATGGCAAAGGGCTGACCCCTTTCCTGACGCTGGCCCGTACCCGGGGGGCGGTACTTCTGTCAGACGGCCTTGGCATGCTGGTGGAACAGGCGGCGGAATCGTTTTACCTATGGCGTAACGTCTTTCCC
>DAIDTL010000026.1 GCA_027457225.1 Ferrovaceae bacterium | reverse complement strand
GTGGAGCATGCTGCAGCTGGGGAACATAAAGGCGGTGGGCATGGCGTGGCGCTTGCCCAGCAGGTGGCAATTTTCACGGCTATTCTTGCTGCAGCCGGCGCTGTGGTCAGTTATTTGGGTGGCAACACCCAGAATGAGGCGCTATTTCACAAAAATGAAGCCGTGTTGTACAAGGCACATGCCAGCGACCAGTGGAGCTTTTACCAGGCCAAAAGTACCAAAGGGCATATCATGAGCATTGCCGCAGAATTAGCGCCGACCAAAGCACGCCGTGATTGGTACAACGCGGAAATTGCACGCTACGAAAAAGAAAAAATGGATATCAAGGGCAAAGCGGAAGCGTTTGAAGAAAAGTCCCGGCAAGAAAATGAACTGGCTGAAAGGGCTTTCCACCCCCATCATGCCTTGGCTTTGTCCATGACTTTTATTCAAATTGCGATTGCGCTGGCGTCGGTGACCGTTTTGACCAGACGGCGCTGGTTGCTGATTCCTGCCGGAACAGGGGCTCTGGTAGGGTGTTTCTTGGCAGTGTGGGCCTATTTGTAGCCCGGTTGCCAGAGGACATCTGGAACGTTTGCCTGACGATTCAGGTCGCGCGCCAGAACAAACAGCAGGTCTGACAATCGGTTGAGATAGCACAGCGTGATAGGGGACAAAGGTTGTTCGAGGTGCAGGGTCACCAGTCGGCGTTCGGCACGTCTACAGACTGTGCGGGCCATATGGCAAAGTGCAGCCGCTCTCGACCCTCCCGGCAAGATGAAATCCTTGAGTGGGGGGAGCAGGGCGTTGCGTTGGTCAATTTCCTTCTCCAGTCTACTGATGCGTTTTTCTGGAATGACACGATGACCAGGGATGCAGAGTTCGGCTCCGAGGTCGAACAGATCATGCTGGATTTGGATCAGCAGGTGTTGGGCTTCGGAAGGCAGTGTTTCGGTTCGGAGCAAACCGATGACGCTATTGAGCTCATCCACGTCACCCATGCTCTCTACACGCCGGTGGTTCTTGGAAACGCGCGTGCCGTCACCAAGGCCAGTGCTACCGTCATCACCGGTGCGGGTATAGATGCGTGTTAGTCGATGTCCCATTTTGGTCTGAGTTCAGAAACGTTGTGAATGCAGTGGTAGGGTCGTTATAATGCCCGTTTGCCTCTGGATACTGCAACCCTTTCGACGGGGGCTTTCATATGAAAACAGTTTTTCTTGAATTTGAGCAACCGATTGGCGAACTGGAAGGAAAAATCGAAGATCTACGATTTGTCCAGGAGGACTCTGCTGTCGACATTTCCCAGGAAATCGAGCGTCTTCAAAAGAAAAGTCAGGCCCTTACCAAGGAAATCTATTCGGGCTTGAAAGCCTGGCAAATCGCCCAGGTTGCTCGACACAGCCAGCGTCCTTACACGCTGGATTACATCGAAGCGTTGTTCACCGATTTCGAGGAATTGCATGGTGACAGGGCTTTCGCGGACGATCCGGCGATTGTAGGCGGGATTGCGCGTTTTGGAGGTCGTCCAGTCATGGTGATCGGCCACCAAAAAGGGCGGGATACCAAGGATCGTATCTACCGAAACTTTGGTCAGGCACGGCCCGAAGGATATCGTAAGGCACTGAGACTGATGCGTCTTGCGGAAAAGTTTGGCCTGCCCATCATGACCTTCATCGATACGCCTGGAGCTTATCCAGGGATCGGAGCAGAAGAACGGGGCCAATCCGAAGCGATCGGTCGCAATCTCTATGAAATGGCTGCCCTCAAAACCCCGATCATTTGTACCATCATTGGCGAAGGTGGCTCGGGTGGCGCGCTTGCAATCGCAGTTGGTGATGCTACGCTGATCCTGCAGTACTCCATTTATTCCGTTATTTCTCCCGAAGGTTGTGCCGCCATCCTGTGGAAAACTTCCGAAAAAACCAGTGTGGCTGCCGAGGCGCTGGGAATTACGGCGCCACGACTCAAGTCACTGGGACTTGTAGACAAGATTGTCCAGGAACCGCCCGGGGGGGCGCACCGGGATCCTCAAACCATGGCACAAGGCCTCAAACGTGCATTGCAAGAGGTGTTGAAGCAATTAGATGCGCTTTCTCCTGATGAATTGCTGACGCGTCGTTACGATCGACTGATGGGCTATGGCAAGTTTAAGGAAACAGCCACTCGCTAAAGTCCAGAGCGCAGTCTGGCAAACTCTCCAGCGACAGATCAAGGCAGGAGACCACCTTTGTGTGGGACTGAGCGGCGGACTGGACTCCATGGTTCTGCTGACGTTGTTAAAGGCCCTGGTTCCGTTAGGGGCCTTCCGTTTGTCTGCAGTACATGTCAATCATCAGATTCACCCCGAAGCGGATCGCTGGCAACAATTTTGCGAAGCACATTGTCTTGAGCAAGGAATTCCCTTTGTCTTCGAACGTGTTTCTTTGCCACGTGAAAGTGGCGAGAGCCTCGAAGCAGTGGCTAGGGCTGCCCGTTATGCGGTATTCGCCAGGCAACCTGCGGATTTTATCGTACTGGCGCATCATCAGGACGATCAAGCCGAAACCCTGTTGATCCAGTTGATGCGCGGAGCCGGTCTGCCAGGGCTCTGTGCCATGCCTGAGGTGCGTCGCCTCGACGCGCGCGCAGGTGCTCCGAATCTATTGCGTCCATTACTGAATGTTGGTCGCAGGGATTTACGCGCTTTTGCCGAATCTGCTCGATTGCGTTGGGTAGAAGACCCGTCCAACGATCAGTCTGCGCATGTGCGAAATTTTCTGCGGCATATCGTGGCCCCCGTTCTGAGTGAACGTTTTCCGACTTGGCCAGCCACGGTTGCACGCTCTGCTGGACACCTCGCTCAAGCGAGCGTTTTGCTGGATGCGCTGGCACAACAGGATTTTGCCATCTGCGGTGATGCGGCTGGTATTCGGGTCAGCGCAGCTCTTGCATTTGGAGAGGATCGCGCCACCAACTTGCTGCGCTGGTGGTTGCGCCAACAGGGGGCGCCCGCCTGTCATCAGGGGCAACTGCAAGAATGGTTGCGGCAAGCCTATGCCGCACCAGATCGCATGCCCGAACTCACCTGGGGTGGTTGGGTTCTGAACAGGTTTGCCGGAGTCTGGCAATTACACCGGGCACTGGCCAGCAATTGGCCGGCGATAAGCCTTCCGAACTGGCCGGCTGAAGCAATTCTGATTCCCGGTGCTGGGCGGCTCGTTCAAGAACACGTGGTGGGAGCAGGAATTCGTGCTGAAATATTGAACCGGGGCGACATCACGTTACGCAGTCGTCGTGGTGGAGAACGTCTGCGCCCCCAATCCAGAGGCGCAACACGCACGCTGCGGCATTTATTTCAGGAAGCGCGATTGCCTCCCTGGTGGCGAGATGCCCTCCCTCTGGTGTTTAGGGGAGAGACTCTGATCTGCATTCCGGGGGTGGCGGTGGAAGCCACTGCCCAAGCTAGTGCCAGTGAGCCAGGACTGCGTTTACGGTGGGAACCTTTTGCGCCGGGAGATGCACAAGGGTAGGCCTGCCATGTTAGAATGTTCCGTTTTACAAACATCAAGTTAGCGGAGCCCTGACCATGTCGATTGAGTGTACCCTGTCCATCATCAAACCCGATGCAGTGACAAAGAATGTCATCGGGAGAATTTATTCCCGATTTGAAAAGGCAGGCCTCAAAATTATCGCTGCGCGCATGGTCCATCTGTCTCAGGCAGAGGCTGAAGGGTTTTACGCGGTGCATCGTGAGCGGCCATTTTTCAAGGATTTGGTGGCATTTATGATTTCCGGACCAGTCATGATTCAGGTTTTGAGCGGCGAGGGGGCCATTCTCAAGAATCGGGATTTGATGGGCGCTACCGACCCTAAAAAAGCTGCTCCCGGAACCATTCGTGCAGATTTTGCTGACAGTATCGATGCCAATGCGGTACATGGCTCGGATGCCCCTGAAACTGCAGCGGTGGAGATAGCTTACTTCTTCCCCACCCTGAATGTGTATCCCCGATAACCAAAGGCCATCCTCTCGACATGCGCGTCAATCTACTCGGCCTCAATCGTGAAGAACTGGCTCAAACCCTGGAAGGGTTGGGCCAGAAGCCGTTTCGAGCCCGTCAGCTGATGCGTTGGATACACCAATTTGGTGAATCCGATTTTGGCCAGATGACAGACATTGCCAAATCGCTGCGTGAGAGTCTTTCCGATCATGCCATGGTGGAAGTGCCACGCCTGCTTTCAGAGCAGACTTCATCGGATGGCACCCGCAAGTGGCTATTGGAGCTGTCTCCCGGAAATGCCATCGAAACCGTATTTATCCCGGAAGAAGACCGGGGGACGCTGTGCATCTCTTCGCAGATAGGATGCGCACTGGCATGTACCTTTTGTTCCACAGGGCGCCAGGGGTTCAACCGTAATCTCACCACTGCCGAGATCATCGGGCAGGTCTGGTGGGCCAATCGTGCCTTGGGCCGCGACCCCAAGGGAGAGCGCATCATCAGCAACGTCGTATTGATGGGCATGGGCGAGCCATTGCTCAATTACGATGCAGTGGTCAGGGCAATCGACATCCTGCTGGATGATTTTGGCTACGGACTATCTCGGCGCCGGGTGACGTTATCCACCTCTGGGGTACTACCCGCATTGGAAGCTTTGCGTGAGCGCGCTCCTGTGGCTTTGGCCGTGTCACTGCATGCACCCACCGATGCATTGCGCGATATCCTGGTTCCCATCAACCAAAAATACCCAATCAAGGATCTGATGGCCGCTTGTCAGCGCTACCTTGGGGCAGGGCCGCGTGACTTTGTGACCTTTGAGTATGTCTTGCTGGATGGCGTCAATGATTCGGAGGTGCATGCACGTCAATTGATCGCGTGTGTCGCCGGCGTGTCCTGCAAATTCAACCTGATACCCTTCAATTCGTTTCCTAATTCAGGATATCGACGCGCCCGTCCCGAAGCCGTCCGGCGCTTTCGCGATATCTTGATGCAGGAAGGTTTTGTCGTGACCGTTCGTAAGACCCGCGGCGACGATATCGATGCTGCGTGTGGTCAGCTGGCGGGGCAGGTCGTTGATAAAAGCCGTCGCCATCTTCGAATTGCAGAGCAAGCGCATGACTGAAAACAGTACGCCCTCCCAACCCTCCTTGAGCGTAGGCTTGCAGTTGGCTGCCCTGCGTCAGAAAAAAGGTCTGGCCGTGCAGGATGTTTCGGCGCGACTGCGGTTTTCCACACGTCAGCTTATGGCGCTTGAAGCCGGCGAATACGATGTGCTGCCGGACATGACGTTTGTGCGCGCCATGATCAGAACTTATGGCCGTTTTTTGGAAACCGATCCGGCGCCCTTGATATTGGCATTGGAAGCTGAGCGCCCGGATGCTGTGCCGCGCTTAATGGTGGTGCAACCGGTTGCAGTCCCAAGCCAGGGAGTTGCATTTTTTCGTGAGGTACATGCTGGCAACCGGCGCTGGATCAGCGCCGCGTTATTGTTATTGATCATGGCCCTGATTGGTGCCTGGGTATGGCATCTCGAAGATTCGCCGACGGACACTGTGGCTCTTCAAAACAGCGAATCTGCTCCTGATGCTCCACGGAGCAGTGATGCTAACCGTCCCCCTGAGCCATGATCTTCGCTGATTTTCCGCACCGTACGCGCCGTTTAACCCGCCAGGTCAAAGTCAAAGACATTGCGATTGGGGGAGGGGCGCCAATCGTTGTGCAATCCATGACCAATACGGATACTGCCGATGTGGCGACCACGGTAGCGCAGGTGGTTGCACTGGCGCAGGCAGGGTCGGAACTGGTACGCGTGACGGTCAATAGTGCCGAAGCTGCAGCAGCGGTACCAGAAATTAGCCGTCAGTTGGCGCGACGTGGCATCGGAGTGCCCCTGGTGGGGGACTTCCACTTCAATGGGCACAAACTGCTCAACGATTTTCCAGAGTGTGCTGCGGTACTGGACAAATATCGCATCAATCCTGGAAATGTGGGCAGGGGATCACGCCGCGACGAACAATTTGCCCAATTGATTACGTTGGCTTGTCACTATGGCAAGCCAGTTCGAATCGGGGTGAACTGGGGCAGCCTTGACCAGGAGGTGTTGGCCCGGTTTATGGATGACAATGCGCGTCAGGCCGACCCCGCATCGGTGGATATCGTGATGCGCAATGCGCTGGTGGCGTCCGCACTGGAAAGTGCCGCGCTCGCTGAGCAACTGGGACTTCCTGGAGATCGCATCATCCTGTCCTGCAAAGTCAGTGGGGTCCAGGATCTCGTGGTGGTTTACCGTGATCTTGCCGCACGCTGTGATTATCCGCTGCATCTCGGACTGACGGAGGCAGGGATGGGGTCCAAAGGGATTGTGGCATCCACTGCGGCCATGGGGATCCTGTTGCAGGAGGGGATTGGTGACACCATTCGAGTGTCACTCACTCCAGAACCCCATGGAGACCGTACCCAGGAAGTCGTAGTGGCTCAGGAAATCCTGCAAACCATGGGGTTGCGGGCTTTCACCCCTATGGTCACTGCCTGTCCAGGTTGTGGACGAACCACCAGTACCTATTTTCAGGAATTGGCCAGTCGTATCCAGGCATACCTGCGGGACAACATGCCCTTGTGGCGCATTCATTATCCTGGGGTAGAGCATCTGCATGTCGCTGTCATGGGATGCGTGGTCAATGGTCCAGGTGAAAGTAAATTGGCCGATATCGGGATCAGTTTGCCCGGGTCGGGCGAGAGGCCGGTAGCCCCTGTGTATGTGGATGGGGAAAAAACCGTCACGCTCAAGGGAGACCATATTGCCGAGGAGTTTCAAGCCATTGTTCTCGAGTATGTGCAACACCGCTACGGTTTACCCCAAGCCAAACAGGCAGGTTAGTTGATGAACCCGCAAAAATTTCAGGCCGTGCGCGGCATGAATGACATCCTGCCCGACGAAACGCCTGCCTGGGCGTTTCTTGAAGAGACCCTGCGTCGATGGTTGAATCAATATGGCTACCGGGAAGTGCGTTCCCCGGTGCTGGAGCCCACTGGACTGTTTATCCGCTCTATTGGCGAGGTGACGGACATTGTTGAAAAGGAAATGTACAGTTTTGTGGATGAGCTCAACGGCGAAAGTCTGACGTTGCGTCCCGAGGCAACAGCCTCCTGCGTTCGCTTGGCTGTGCAACATAACCTTCTCTACGCTGGTCCGCAGCGATTGTGGTATCTGGGCCCCATGTTTCGTCATGAGCGTCCACAGAAGGGGCGATATCGTCAATTTCATCAGTGTGGTGCCGAAGCTTTGGGCTTTGCCGGGCCGGATATTGATGCTGAGCTGATCGTTATGACGGCTCGCCTGTGGGGTATGCTGGGGCTGAAGGACGTGGCTCTGGAAATTAATACCATCGGCAGTCTGGAGTGTCGAGAGCAGCATCGCCAAAAGCTGATTACTTACTTTGAAGGCCATCTTGAAGTTCTTGACGAAGATGCTCGGCGCCGTCTTTATTCCAATCCGCTGCGCATTCTGGATAGCAAGAATCCGGCGCTGAAGTCGCTTATCGAATCAGCGCCGCGCTTGATTGACCAACTGGATGACGCTTCAGCACTCCATTTCGAGTCGTTGCGATCCTTGCTGGAAGCAGCAGGGCTACAGTATCGCATCAATCCAGGATTGGTCCGTGGCCTGGATTATTACAATGCCACAGTCTTCGAATGGGTGACACCCTTGCTGGGTGCACAGAGCACCCTTTGTGGCGGCGGTCGCTACGACGGCCTGGTTGAACAGTTGGGGGGAAAACCCACACAAGCATGTGGCTTCGCTTTGGGTCTAGAACGGTTGCTGGCACTACTGCAGGAAACTCGCGTAGCCGCCATTCCAGTGGTAGGTCCAGAGGTTTACGTTGTCCATCAGGGTGAGGGCGCGCAACAGGCGGCATTTTTGATCGCAGATGCATTGCGTGACGAAGGGTTTTCGGTGGTGCTGCATTGTGGCGGAGGAAATTTCAAAAGCCAGCTGAAACGAGCTGATGGGTGCCAGGCCGCTTTTGCACTTATCATCGGTGAAGATGAAGTACGCCAGCAACTGGTCAGCATCAAACCGCTACGTGGCCAGGGGGCTCAACAAACCGTATCGCTGCAACAAGCGATTCAACTTTTGAAGTAGGACATGCTTATGTACGATCTGGAAGAACAAGAAAAAATCGATACCCTGAAAATTTGGTGGAACCAGAATGGCCGGTGGGTTGGAGGGGTCATCGTCGCTTTGGCTGTCGGGTATGCGGGTTTCCAAGGCTGGCATTATTATCAGCGCAGTCAAGTTTCACAAGCGGGGATTCTGTTTGAAGCAGTTCGGGTAGCTGCCCAGCAAGGCGACCCTGCCAAAACGCTTCAGGCTGCAAAAACCTTGCAGGAAGCCCAGCCGGGCAGCGCATTGGCGCCTCGAGGGGCTTTGATTTCGGCTGCAGTAAGTCACGCTAATGCGGACAATGCATCAGCCCAGGCAGAATTGGAATGGGTCATTGTGCATGCCAAGGAGACATCTCTTGCAGATCTCGCGCGCCTGCGCAAAGCGGGATTGCTGGCCGACGATAAAAAGTACGAGGATGCCCTGCGCCTACTTGAAGAAAATCGCGGCTCCGATTTTGCGGCACTTACGGCAGATCTGCGCGGAGACATCCAGCTGGCCCTGAATCGCCCGAATAAAGCTCGTGAGGCCTACCGAAGTGCTGTTGAGAAGACCCCGGCCAGCGATACACTGCATCAGATTGCCCAGAGCAAACTGGAAGCCTTGGGAGAGCCCGATTGAGGATTGATATGAACATCATTGGACGTGCGCTACGGATCGCCGGGATGGCCTGGAGTGCCGGGTTGATGCTTGCGGGTTGCGGACTGATGGATACGGTTTCCGTCGTTCCGTTGCAACCCCTCAAATCTCCGGTGAACATCGACATCAAGTGGAAAAGCACGCTGGGCTCCAAAGATCTGGCACTCCTTGCCCCCTTGCTTTACCAGGACACACTTTATGTGGCCAATGAAGGTGGAGAACTTATCTCACTGGATCCGCTTACTGGAAAAGAAGTCTGGCACATCAAGACCAAGGAATTGTTTTCTGCTGGTATTGGTTCTGGTGAAAACATGTTGCTGTTGGGAACCAGGAAAGGTGAGGCTTTGGCTTACGATCTGAATGGGAAGCTGTTATGGCGCACACAATTATCCAGTGAACTTATGGTGCCGCCGCAAGCAGAGGATGGGGTCGTTGTCACGCGCACGGCGGATGGGCACATCTTTGGCCTCAATGCCGCGGATGGGAAACGGCGCTGGCTGGTGACGCGTCCTATGCCGGTACTGGTGTTGCGTGGCGTAGGAGGTATTACACTGGGTCGAGGCGCTGCCTTGATAGGCATGCCTGGGGGCAAGCTGTTGGCGCTCAATCTGACCAATGGTAACGTGGGTTGGGAGGCATCAGTGTCTATATCCAGGGGATCCACCGAGCTCGAACGGGTCAACGATGTCCTGGGTAACCCGATCCTTGGTTTCCGTGATGTCTGTAGCGCCACTTACCAGGGGAAAACTGCTTGCCTGGATGCATTAACGGGGGAATCAATCTGGTCTCGCGATATTGCCGCGGTAGGAGCCATCGCCGCCGAGGGCAACAAATTGTTCGTGACCGATGACAAGGGGAATGTTATTGCGATCAATCTCACCAGTGGAACGGTATCCTGGAAAGAGGAGTCTCTGGCAGGACGCTATTTGACGCCACCTGCGGTGACTCAGGATTATGTGGTGGTAGGGGACATTGAAGGTATCGTTCATTTTCTTCCTCGTTCGGACGGCTCGGAGGCCGGACGGAGCAAAACTGAAAATTCACCCATTACGGAACCCCCCCTGGTGCTGAGTGACAACCTGGTTCTGGTCAGAAACCGAGACGGCAAGGTTTTCACGCTAGCTCCCCGATGATTGCATTCTGACTATGCTTCCGACTGTTGTCATCGTGGGTCGTCCCAATGTGGGTAAGTCCACCCTGTTCAATCGTTTGACCAAGTCCAGGGCGGCTCTGGTCGCGGATTTGCCTGGTTTAACTCGCGATCGCCACTACGGGCGTGCCCGCGTGGACGATCTGGCTTATTTGGTTATTGATACCGGAGGGTTCGAACCTGTCATCCGCGAAGGGATTCAAGTTGAGATGGCGCGCCAGACCCTCCAGGCCATCGATGAAGCTGACCGTATCATTTTTTTGACGGATGGTCGGGCTGGGTTGTCGCCGGGTGATCGAAACATTGCTGAAGTACTACGGCATCGCGCCAAACAAGTTACCGTGGGAGTCAACAAAGTCGAGGGCATGCCAGGTGGCCAGGTCACCGCCGAATTTTACGAATTGGGTTTGGGAGATCCATTCCCGATTTCATCGGCGCATGGCGAAGGCATTTCCGACCTGATTCAACAGGTGTTGTCCGGATTTTCACCTGGGCAAGATTCTGCATCGCCACCTCGAGATGACTCGATCCCGAGAATCGCCATCGTGGGGCGCCCCAACGTTGGGAAATCCACCCTGGTCAACCAATTGCTGGGTGAGGAACGGATGATTGCCTTCGATCAGCCGGGTACCACACGAGATAGTATTTATGTGGATTTTGAAAAAGGGGGCAAGCGTTATACGCTGATTGATACCGCAGGATTGCGCCGGCGCGGCAAAGTTTTCGAAGCAGTCGAAAAGTTTTCTGTCATCAAGACGATGCAGGCTGTTGAAGATGCCAACGTGGTGATTCTGACTCTTGATGCACAGCAGGACATTTCCGACCAGGACGCTCATATTGCCGGATATATCCTGAATGCAGGGCGTGCGGTGGTGGTGGCAGTCAACAAATGGGACGGACTCGAAACTTTTAGTC
>DAIDTL010000025.1 GCA_027457225.1 Ferrovaceae bacterium | reverse complement strand
TTCCAGACCACCGTCGATTTCGCGAGTAACGCTGGCGCTGCCCTCTCCTAGTTCGATGCGAGAAGCAAAAGTTGCCTGTGCCCACCCCAGCAATGCGGCAAGCATTTGCCCGGTCTGATTGGAATCGTCATCGATAGCCTGCTTGCCACAAATAACCAGTCCAGGCTGTTCACGAATAACCAACGCCTTGAGTAACTTGGCTACGGCCAGGGGCTGCAGTTCAACCTCCGTCTCAACCAATACGGCACGATCAGCCCCCAGAGCCAATGCCGTGCGCAGCGTATCCTGGCAGGTCAGCGCCCCGCAAGAGACCGCAATGATTTCAGTGGCCTGGCCACTCTCCTTGAGACGAATGGCCGCCTCCATGGCAATTTCATCAAACGGGTTCATAGACATCTTGAGCCCTGTCAGCTCCACACCAGATCCATCTGCCTTAGGTCGCGCTTTAATGTTGTAATCCAGAACACGTTTGACCGGAACCAGTACTTTCATGAATCAGCATTCCTTTAGTTTTAGAAAAAGAGTAACGGGAAATTGCGCATCATACCCGTTCAAAAAGTCCTGCGGCACCTTGTCCCATTCCCACGCAGAATGTCACCAGACCATAACGCCCGCCAGTGCGACGCAATCCATGAATCAGGGTCGTCACTCGAATTGCCCCACTGGCCCCCAAAGGATGGCCTAGCGCGATTGCGCCGCCCACAGGATTGAGGCGCCCGGTCTCGAAGTCCAAGGTTCTCTGGACGGCAAGAACCTGCGCTGCAAAAGCTTCGTTGAGTTCAATCCAGTCCAATTGGTGCTGTGCCAATCCGGCGTGTTTGAGCACAACTGGAACGGCTTCCACTGGACCAATCCCCATAATGGCAGGAGGCACCCCCTTGACGGCAAAACCAACCACCCGAGCCAAAGGCTGCAGTGCAAAACGTTGAATCGCTGATTCGCTTGCCAGAATAAGACACGCAGCGCCATCCGACATCTGGCTACTGTTACCTGCCGTAACCGACCCCGCAACCTGAAACGCCGGCTTCAAACGCGCCAAGGCCTCCAGTGTGGTATCTGCTCGAGGACCTTCGTCCTCCTGTACCGTAATCGACTGGATAAGCACTTCGCCAGTGCCTCTGCTCGGAGTTCGCTGTTGCACGATCACAGGGGTGATTTCAGCCCGAAATGCGCCCTCCTGCTGTGCGGTAATGGCGCGCTGGTGAGATTGCAATGCAAAGGCGTCCTGGTCTTCACGTTTGATATTCCACCGGTGTGCTACATTTTCAGCGGTAATACCCATTCCATAAGCAATACTTAGATTTTCAGTGCTCTGAAACACGGCGGGATGAATTGATGGATGATAACCTCCCATGGGAATGCGACTCATCGACTCGACACCCCCTGCCATCATGACGTCAGCTTCACCCACCCGGATGCGATCGGCAGCTATCTGAATAGCCGACAGGCCGGAAGCACAAAATCGGTTGATGGTGATGCCTCCAGCATGGACGGGCAGGCCTGCCAAAAGTGCGGCACTGCGGGCAATATTCAGTCCCTGCTCACCCTCAGGCATAGCACACCCGATAACGACATCCTCGATAGCGCCAGGATCAAGCCCGGGCATCTGTTTCAATGCACCCTGAATTGCGGCGATCAGCAAGTCATCGGCGCGCACGTTACGAAACACCCCTCGACTGGCACGGCCCACGGGAGTACGGGTAGCGGCAACAATATATACGCTGTTCATGGATTCTCCCGATCAATTGCGCAATGGTTTGCCCGTATCCAGCAATTGCTGGATACGTTCCCGGGTTTTGACATGAGTCATCAATTCGCAAAAATGCTTTTGTTCCAACGCCAGAATGGTGCGCTCACTCAGCAACGTGCCGCTGTCCACATCGCCGCCGCAAAGCACATCGGCAATAGCCGTTCCAATCACCACATCGTAATCGGTCAACTGGCCAGCGGCATTTAGATTGACCAGAAAACCCATCAGGATCGCCTTGCCATCACGCCCGGCCACTGGAAAGGGCTGTTCCAGCGGTGGACGGTAACCAGAATCGGCCAAAGCCCTGGCCTGGGCCAGTGCGATAAATAACAGCTCATCCTGATGCGCCACAATCGTATCGCCATCGAGAACCAGCCCCATCTGACGTGCCTCCAGCGCACTGGTGCTGATATCAGCTCGCATGACATGAGCAAATCCGTCCTTGAGTTGCGAGATGACATCAAGCGGTATCCCCGATAGCAGGGCACGCTCACCGGCACGCCGCGCCAATGTAGTGAGCCCGCCAGCACCAGGCAACAATCCCACTTTGACCTCCACCAGCCCCACATTCGATTCGAAATGCACAACGCGACGGTCGCAGTGCAAAAATGCCTCGCATCCCCCTCCCAGGGCATATCCCTTGACTGCAGCAATAGTGGGAATTTGCGAGTATCGAAGCTGGCGCATGACATCCTGAAACATCCTTTGCTCAGCGCCGAAACCATCCAGACCTTCGCGCGTGTAAATGGTCAGGAATCCATTAAGGTCACCCCCTGCTGAAAAGGGCTCTCCTGGAGCCCAGATGACCAAGCCCCGGAAGTCGGTTTCAGCCAATGTCACGGCTTGACCCAGGCCTTTCAATGCGCCCGTGTTAAAAGTGCGCATCTTGGTTTTAATGGTGGCAATCAGGATCTCGCCATCGAGAGTCCATGCACGAATGAATTCATTCTCAAAAACAGTGGTGCCTGCCACGCCAGGATTCTGCCCCGGACCCTCCACTACGGTTTCCGGGAATAGCTGGCGCCGATACACCGGCAACCCACTGGCAGGCAAGTATCCGGGAGTCATGGCGCTCCATGAACCTGCAGGACCATGAACGCCAGTGCGTCCGTCAGTGACCCAAGCAGGAAGCGCAGAGAAGCACAAGGCACGACCTGCATCGATGTCTTCCTGAATCCATTTCGCCACAGTCTGCCATCCAGCCCGTTGCCAGGTTTCAAAGGGGCCTTCCATCCAACCAAACCCCCAGCGCAGTGCAAAATCAATATCACGAGCCGAATGTGCGATCTCGGCAAGGTGCACTGCACAGTAATGAAAAGTATCGCGATACAATGACCACAGGAACTGCGCCTGAGGGTGATTGGATGCTCGCAAGGCATGCAGTCTTTGATCGGGTTTCAGCTTCAACAAAGCAGCGACTTCAGGTGCGGCTGTTGCGCTGGCTGGAACATAGTTCATGGAACCGGCATCCAACCTCAGAATATCGCGTCCGATTTTTTTGTAAAAACCCGCACCGGATTTTGCACCCAACGATCCAGCTTCGATCAATCGTGTCACCACGGCAGGGGTATCATAGGTGGCGTGAAATGAGTCGGTAGGCAAATGATCCTGAAGCGTGCGCACCACGTGCACCAAGGTGTCCAGACCCACGACATCGGCAGTGCGATAGGTACCCGAACTCGCCCGCCCCAGTTTCTTACCGGTCAAATCGTCCACTACATCACAAGTCAGCCCAAATTTATCCGCTTCGATCAAGGCAAACAACATCCCTGCAACACCCACACGGTTTGCCACAAAATTGGGTGTATCCATAGCACGCACCACGCGTTTACCCAGACCGGTGGTCACGAAAGTTTCGAGATCATTCAAGATACCCGGGGCGGTAGCATGGGTTGGAATCAGTTCCACAAGGCTCATGTAACGCGGCGGATTGAAGAAATGAATGCCGCAGAATCGATGGTGAAGACCCTCAGGCAACTCTTGAGACAATTCCGTAATGGATAATCCTGAGGTATTGGAGGCCAGAATCGTATGTGCCCCAACATGCGGAGCAATCATGCGATAGAGTGCGCTTTTCCAGTCCATGCGTTCGGCAATGGCCTCGATAATCAAGTCGCACCCTTGAAGCAGGGAAAGATGCTCGTCGTAATTGGCCGCCTGGATCAATGCAGCGTCGGCAATCATTCCAAATGGAGCAGGACGAATCTTTTTAAGCTGCTCAAGTGCGCTGGAAACGATGCCGTTTTTATCGCCTGATTTGGCAGCCAGATCAAACAGCACCACAGGAACCCGCAAATTAATCAGATGGGCTGCTATTTGCGCTCCCATCACACCGGCCCCCAGTACGGCAACTCTTCGTACATTGAATCGGCTCACGATTTTGGCTCCCTGGTTGGCTTAATTGATGGCAGTGGCAATGGCTTTCCCCACGTCCGTCGTATTGGAGGTGCCGCCCAAGTCTGGAGTCCGGGGGCCTTGCACTAAAACCTGTTCGATAGCTTTGACGATGATGTCATGGGCCATCCTGTAACCTGGCGCCTTCCCCAGCAAGTCCAGCATCAGGGCACCAGACCAGATCATGGCAATGGGGTTGGCGATGTTGCGCCCATAGATATCGGGAGCCGATCCATGGACAGGTTCGAACAGCGAGGGAAACAACCGTTCCGGATTAAGGCTTGCCGAAGGGGCAATGCCAATTGTTCCAGTACAGGCCGGGCCGAGGTCCGACAGGATGTCGCCGAACAGATTTGATGCTACAACCACATCAAAATACTCCGGGCTCAAGACAAAACGAGCGGTAAGAATGTCGATGTGGTATTTGTCCCATTGGACGTCAGGGTAATCCTGCGCCACCACTTCAACCCGCTCATCCCAGTAAGGCATGCTGATGGAGATGCCATTGGACTTGGTGGCTGAAGTAAGGTGGCGGCGCGGGCGTTTTTGGGCCAGCTCGAAGGCGAAACGTAAAATGCGATCCACGCCCTTACGCGAAAAAACCGATTCCTGGACGACAACTTCGCGCTCGGTTCCTGCAAACATTCTTCCACCGATAGAAGAATATTCCCCTTCCGTGTTTTCGCGCACCACCATAAAATCGATATCGCCGGGCTTCTTACCTACCAAGGGTGACGGAACTCCAGGCATCAGGCGCACAGGACGCAAGTTGACGTATTGGTCAAATTCTCGTCGGAACTTGATCAGGGAACCCCATAAAGAAACGTGGTCCGGGACCACTTGAGGCCAACCCACGGCACCAAAATAAATGGCATCGTACCCTTTGAGTTGATCAAACCAATCCGGCGGCATCATTTCACCATGGCGTTGCCACCAACCCGCGCTGGCCCATTCAAACCAGGTCCATTCCAGTGCTATCCCCATTTTTCGGGCGGCTGCTTCTACGACACGCAGGCCCTCGGGCATGACTTCCATGCCAATGCCATCCCCCGGGATGACTGCAATACGATGTGCCATCAATTCCTTTTGGGCCTGATACACCCGATTATGATCACTGAGTTTGCAATTTTACCGCATTGCCGCATGACTGAGCAGGAGTAGAATGATGCCATGCGTTTGGTATTCGATTTTGCAGATCACCCGGGACATGTCATCCGGCGGGTGTTTACTCAACCCAGCGTGGTCTTGAAAGCCTATCACCCGGACTAAGTGCGGCGGCTACTGGATCAGCTTGATGAGGCCACTCGGGATGGTGGTGCCTATGCCGCAGGGTATCTCAGCTACGAGTGCGCGCCTGCTTTCGAAAGCACGGCCCAGGTTCACCCGCCATCACTTCAGCCTATCGCTCAATTTGGAATATTTGCAGTACCGGAATCAACACTCCCCATCGCGACTTCAAGCGAGCCTCTACACTGCAGCCCGTGGGTTTTGGAAACTTCCCCGGAAGATTATGCAAAGAACATCCGTCTGATTCACGAAGCCATTGAACGCGGCGAAACCTATCAAATCAATTACACAATCCGCACAACCGCTCAATTAACGGGATCTGGCCAGCGTTTCTATGAGCGGTTGCGTCGCGCTCAACGGGCCGATTATTGTGCCTGGCTGGATTGTGGTGATTTTCAGATCCTTTCAGCTTCACCGGAGCTGTTCTTCATAAAAACCGGGAATGTCGTCACCACTCGCCCCATGAAAGGAACGGTGCGCAGAGGATTCCAGCCAGAGGAAGACGCCGCTTTGGAGCGCTGGCTCTCCGAATCCCGCAAGAATCGGGCCGAAAATCTGATGATCGTGGATCTGTTGCGGAATGATCTGTCGCGTATTGCCCGGCCGGGGACCGTCAATGTACCTGCCCTATTTACCATTGAACGCTATCCCACCGTATTGCAGATGACCTCCACAGTGCAAGCGACTTTACGCGATGGGGTATCGCTGTGCGAGATTTTTGCGGCACTATTTCCTTGTGGTTCAATTACTGGGGCCCCAAAACTCAAATCCATGGAGTTGATCCGGCAACTAGAACCCACACCGAGGGGCCCTTATTGTGGCGCCGTCGGTTGGATCAAACCGGGTGGTGATGCCCAGTTTAATGTGGCTATTCGAACCCTCGTCCTGACTCCCGGCAATGGCAAGATGGTCTGCGGTCTGGGCGGGGGCATAACCTGGGATTCGCGGAGTGAGGAGGAATATGCCGAAGTCGTCACCAAATCAAAATTTTTGGAGTTTGAGCCGAAAGAGTTCGAACTCCTCGAAACAATGCTGCTTAAGGATGGTCAATTCTGGCTGGAGGCTCGTCACCTCGGCCGATTGGCCCAGTCTGCGCAAGCGTTGGGATTTCCCCTCCCCACCGACGCCTTGAGACAGAGTCTTTCACGTTATGCCATTCAGTACCCCTCAGGGAGCTATCTGGTACGGCTATGCTACGGTCGGGAAGGCACCGCGCACCTGGAAGGATTTGCCATAAAACCTGATCATGCGCTGACAGTATCCGTCACCTTGGCGCGTTCCCCAGTTTCTTCCCAAGAACCCCTATTGCAGCATAAAACCACGCATCGCGAAGTCTACGAACACCACACCCGTTCAGCATTGCCCGGTCATTACGACGTGCTCCTGTGGAATGAACGCGGCGAAGTCACGGAATTCACCCGCGGTAATCTGGTATTGGAACGGAACGATGCGTTTTACACACCCCCCCGATTTTCCGGGCTACTCCCCGGAACATATCGACAATCATTGCTGGATGAAGGGCAGATCATAGAACAAATCGTCACACTCGAGGATCTGGCTCAAGCGGAAGCGCTATGGTTCGTCAATAGCGTGCGCGGTTGGGTTGCGGTACAGTTACCCCCCGGCGCTGTCGAGCAGGCTATTCAGGACTTTCAATCATGAAACATGAAATGCGTTTAATGCTGGGTTTTCTGGCTCCACTTTTGCTGTTGGGGATGAATACGCTCAAGGCCGAAGACGTGGTGCGCTTGGGCAATCTTAAACTGGCGCACTTTGGTGCTGTGGGCTATATCAAGGAAATCGCTCCAAAATGCGGTCTCAAAGTTGAAGAGCACCTATTTGCAAAGGGTCCTGACATCATGCAGGCGATGGTTGCCGGAGAACTGGATGTGGGCGCTACGGCTTCTGAGGCCGCCATCTCGGGTCGCGCCAGTGGCGTACCAATCGTAGTGGTAGCCGGTTTTGCCCGAGGCGGCGCACGGCTGCTCAGCCGTACCGACCTCAATTTAAAAACTGTCGAGAGCCTCAAATCAAGAAAAGTTGGAGTGACCCGCGGGGGCATTCAGGAGGTTCTGTTGGTGGCTGAACTGGCACAGCACAACATGACCTGGTCTGACCAACCCGGAAAAGATGTTCAGTTGATTTATCTGGCCTACCCTGATCTCAACCAGGCACTGATGCAAAAAAATGTGGATGCCATCATGCAAAGCGAGCCTTACTCTTCTCAGGCACTTGCCCAGGGCTGGGGTAGTGAAATGCTCAAACCTTACGACACGCCGATTGGTGAACCCATCCGTACATTGGTCATGACAGAAAAATTTTATGCCAACAAACCGGTAGCGCAAAAGTTCATGCAGTGCTTCGTGCTGGCTACCAAAACATTCATAGACAATCCAAAGATCGCTGAAAATTATGTGCGCGATTCCATATTCAAGCATCAACTCACCAGCGAAGAATTTCAGGCGGCAATCGCCAACTCTCCTTACTCCTACAACATTACAGCAGATCACATTCAGCGCACCGCGGATACCATGTTCAAGTACGGGATTGGCAAGATGTCAGCCCCGCCAGTGGCACGTGACTTCGTAAAAACTGATCTGCTGGATGCTGCCAAAAAATCGCTGGGCGTCAAACCATGATGGGGTGGTTTCAGCGCTTCAAGGGGGTACTGTTGATCCTGGTGGTGCTGAGCCTCTGGGAAGCAATTGTCATGCTGGGTTGGGTTAACGCTAAAATTCTTCCCCCGCCTCACGCTGTGGCCATCAAATGGTGGGAGTATCTCACTCCACAACAACCGTATGATCCTGAGTCTGGAAATCGGATGGACTGGTTACTTTCAGGCGAATTGATCCAGGATGCCATGGGCAGCCTGTATCGGGTTTTGGCGGGCTTTGTGATCGGTACGGTGTTGGCTATCCCACTGGGATTAATGATGGGAGCCAGCCCCCCAGCTTATCAATTATGTAATCCGTTGCTCCAGATCCTGCGGCCCATTCCACCAATCGCCTACATTCCATTAGCCATTCTTTGGTTTGGTCTGGGCAACCCGCCCGCCATTTTCCTCATTGTGATCGGTGCCTTTTTTCCTGTCTTGATGAATACCATTGCAGGCGTGAGGGCCGTAGATGGTATTTTCCTCCGCGCTGCCAGAAACCTTGGCGCTTCCCAGGCCACTATTTTCATGCGCGTCATTTTGCCAGCTTCGACTCCATATATTCTGACCGGAATGCGAATCGGCATTGGCACCGCATTCATCGTAGTTATCGTCGCCGAGATGATTGCCGTTAATAACGGCCTGGGATTTCGTATCCTGGAAGCGCGCGAATACTTCTGGTCTGACAAAATCATTGCCGGCATGTTGTCCATCGGCCTGATTGGGTTGGCTATCGATCAAGCCATGAGCCTACTCAACAACCATTTACTGCGCTGGCATCGTGGTCTGGAGCATTAAACCGTGACAACAGCCATTGCCATATCCGGCGTTGACAAGATTTTCCCCACGCCAAACGGGACCGTGGTCGCACTCAAGGACATTCAGCTTGAAATCGAATCAGGGCAGTTTGTCTGTTTACTGGGTCCGTCAGGATGTGGAAAATCGACTTTGCTCAATGCAGTAGCCGGATTTTCATTGCCAGATCGGGGACTCATCACCGTTAACGGCAAACCCGTGACTCAACCCGGACCGGATCGGGGCATGGTCTTTCAGGAGTACGCCCTGTTTCCCTGGATGACGGTAGCTCAAAACGTGGGCTTTGGCCTAGAGATCAAAGGCACGCCTGCGGCCAATATCCGCACCCAGGTAAGCGCACTGTTAAAATTATTGAAGCTGTCCGAGTTTGGAGAGCGCTATCCCAGAGAACTTTCTGGTGGCATGCGCCAACGTGTGGCCATTGCCCGTATCCTGGCGCTGGACTCCCCCATCTTGCTGATGGACGAACCCTTCGGCGCGCTTGATGCACTGACCCGGCGCTCCTTGCAAGATGAACTGCTGCGAATCTGGTCTGAACTTGGAAAGACAGTGCTGTTCGTCACCCATAGCATCGAAGAATCAATCTTCCTGGCGGATCGGATCGTCGTCATGACTTATCGCCCGGGAACAATTAAACGGGATATCAGGGTCGATTTGCCCCGACCGCGTGATTCGGCTGCTCCGGAATTCAATCAGCTCAAACGGGAATTATCCGAACTCGTCTTGTCCGAACAGGCTCTGCATGAAGCGGCAGAGCGGTTGGCACTAACGACGGATTAACGACATGACAGTTGCCACGCCACCCTGGGATCCGCTGATTCTGACGGTTGCACCTAACGGCGCTTACAAGCCCCATGGAGCTCATCCCAAGGTTCCACTGACAGCCGAGGCGCTGGCTGCTGTGGCACACTCCGGTCTGACGGCCGGTGCCAGCATGATTCACCTGCATGTACGGAATCCTGCGGGGCGCCATCTTTTGGATGCTGCTGCTTATCGGGCGGCAACGAAAGCGATTCGCAAAGCAGTGGGTGACGATCTCGTCATCCAGATCACCTCGGAAGCCGGAAAAATCTATTCTCCAGAAGAACAAATGGCGGTCGTGCGAGAGGTGCGGCCTGAAGCTGTTTCGGTGGCGATCCGCGAACTGATTCCCGACAGCGCTTCTGAACTGAAGGCTGCACCATTCTTTGAATGGCTGCATCAGGAACGCATTATGACTCAGATCATCCTGTATTCTGCCGAAGAGCTGGTGCGCTACCAGGACCTGCGCCAGCGCGGCGTGCTGCCTCCGGCCCGGGATTTTCTGCTGTTCGTGTTGGGTCGCTACAGCACAGGCCAACAAAGCGACCCGCGCGATGTGCTGCCATTCCTTGATGTACTCTCGAGCCCGACCCCATGGGCTGTCTGTGCATTCGGCACCAAGGAGAGTGCCTGCCTGACCGCAGCCATTGCGCTCTCTGGACATGCCCGAACAGGATTTGAAAACAATCTCCACCTGCCCGATGGCAGAATGGCACAAGACAACGCGCAGTTGGTGGGAATTTCGGCCGAAACCGCAACGCGGCTGGGGCGCCCCCTGGCCGGGGCACGTCAGGTACGGGAACGATTTGGTTAATACGTCATCTCGTGTTGCATCGGCGCCATTTCCTCCATGGGCAACAGAGATTTGACAGGCGCAGTAAGTTCCACTTCGCCAGATTTTTCAAATTTCAGCTTCAAGTGAAGGGTGTCTCCTTCATGAAGCGGTAGTTTTAAATCCTGCAACATCAAATGCATCCCGCCGGGTTTCAGTTCGATACGACTGTGCGCCGGGATATCGAGGCTTGTTTCATGGTGCATTCTGGCCATGCCCTGATCCATCTGGCTGCTATGCAATAGAACCGACCGTGCCACAGTACTTGATGCAGCAATCAGCCGATCCATGGTGGCCCCTGAATTTTCTATCGTGAGATAAGCCGCCCCCACCTCTTGCCCGGGAACCGTGGCACGCGCATAAACACCGTCAATCTGCAGTGACCCCAAGCGGGTCATTTCTGCATTGGCCAATCCCATAGCCACCAATCCTAAAAATAGCGCGATCCGTCGTGTCATGGAATATCGCTTCATGAATCCTCCCCCTGAATGAATAATCATC
>DAIDTL010000024.1:5000-11071 GCA_027457225.1 Ferrovaceae bacterium | reverse complement strand
GCAGGGTATTATTCATAAGGCGTGAGGATAACATGGCGATGACGGATGCCGACGATTCACGGGGCTGGAGCTGGTCCAGGTGGGGTCGGAAAACTGCATAAGGGCTCAGGTTTTGGCTGCGGTCGGTGAACCCTGTACTATGCCAGTTCCATTTCAATAAACTTCGGGTTGCGAGTGCGATGATCAAGGCGGGGATAGTGGGCGGTACCGGGTATACCGGTGTGGAGTTGCTGCGCTTGCTGGCGGCGCATCCTGACGTCAGCCTCGCGGTGATTACCTCGCGCGGAGACGCAGGTATCGCCGTGGCCACTATGTTCCCCAATCTACGCGGACATGTGAGCCTGCGTTTTACCGAGCCCGACACCCAGACGTTGGCCGACTGCGATGTGGTGTTCTTCGCCACGCCTAACGGCACGGCCATGAAAATGGCGCCGGCGCTATTGGCGGCGGGGGTGAAGGTTATCGATTTGGCGGCCGACTTTCGTCTCAAGGATCCGGTGCAGTGGCAGCAGTGGTACGGCATGCCGCATGCTTGTCCGGAGTTGTTATCGGAAGCCGTCTATGGTCTGCCAGAGGTCAACCGTGCGCTTCTGCATAAGGCGCGACTGGTGGCTAACCCAGGCTGTTATCCGACGGCGGTACAGCTCGGTTTTCTCCCGTTGCTCGAGAACGGACTGGTGGCGGATGACCGGTTGGTGGCCGATGTTAAATCCGGTGCCAGCGGCGCCGGTCGCAAGGCGGAAGTGGCGACGCTGATGAGCGAAATCGGCGAGAGTTTCAAGGCCTATGCAGTGCCTGGCCATCGACACCTTCCGGAGATTCTGCAGGAGCTGGCGGCGGTGGCGGGTCATGCGGTAGGGCTGACCTTCGTCCCGCATCTGTTACCGATGATTCGTGGTATTCATGCCACACTTTATGCAACGCTGAAGGATAAGAGCACGGATCTGCAGGCATTGTACGAGCAACGTTACGCCGATGAACCTTTCGTCGATGTGCTGCCGGCGGGTGCGCATCCGGATACCCGCAGCGTGCGCGGCGCCAATGTCTGTCGGGTGGCGGTGCATCGCCCGCAGGACAGCGACACGGTGGTGGTGTTGGCGGTGATCGACAATCTGGTGAAGGGCGCGGCCGGGCAAGCGGTACAGAATATGAACCTCGTTTTCGGTTTGGATGAACGCGCCGGCCTGGGCGGCATCGCCCTGCTGCCTTGATAGTGTGAGCTGGAACAGCATTTAACGGCTGGGGAGGGGTAAGCTGGCAAGCTGTACCTACCTCAGAAACAGTAGTGAAGAGGGGTGCGTTGCAATCATCCTCGATCCAAACAGTCCAACTGTGCAGTGGAGATCCGACTCATGTGGGGAAATAATCTTGGCAAGGGCCAGCAGACGCAGCAGAAGCCATCCAATATCGACACCTTGATTGGTCAACAGACCGAGATGCAGGGTGATCTGAGCTTCAGCGGTATCTTGCATATCGATGGCACTATCAAGGGTAATGTCAGCGCCGCGCCGGACAACGCCGCGATACTCACGCTCAGCGAGAGCGGCACCATTGAGGGTCAGGTGCAGGCGCCGAGCATGATACTCAATGGCACAGTGGTCGGGGATGTCCATTCCTCCGATCGCGTGGAGCTAACCGCGCGTGCTCGGATTACGGGCAACATTTATTACAATCTGATAGAAATGGCCATGGGCGCCGAGGTCAATGGCCAGCTCATTCACCGTGCCGAGACTCAGAAGTCGGTGCTGGCCTTGGATCATGAGCCGCGCCGCGACAAAACCCGCAAATAAGTCGAGGTGACAGGAATAGTAGTTGACTAAACTACTCAGGAAATATAATATTGGCCAATGTTTCCAGAATACCTGCTTTACAGGAGATGCCCATGAGTACCCTGGCAACTGAAATGCCATCCCCGTTGATTTTTACCGATATGGCCGCTCGTAAAGTCAAAGAACTGATCGCTCAGGAAGACAACCCAAATCTCATGCTGCGCGTGTTTGTACAAGGTGGCGGTTGCTCCGGATTCCAATATGGATTCACCTTCGATGAGAGCATCAATGATGGAGATATGGAAGTCGAGAAGGAAGGTGTCAAGCTGCTCATCGACCCGATGAGTTTCCAGTATCTTATGGGAGCGGAGATCGACTACTCGGAAGGTTTGGAAGGCGCCCAATTTGTAATTCGGAATCCGAATGCCACGACGACTTGTGGTTGTGGCTCGTCTTTCAACGTTTAACTAAGGTGCCAATCTACTCCAACAGGGGCGCGTAAAGCGCCCTTGTGTATTTGCGGTCCACGCTAATGCTGATTTTTATTTCGGCATTATTTACTTAGAATGTGCGGCATTCCGCCCGCTCAGTTCGCCTCGGAACGTTGCCGTGACACGTTCTGGAAAGCTGGCTGCTGGCGCGAGCATTTTGCCGGCTAGGGAAAGATAATAGCGGGGGCGGGGGCGCGCCCTCATCTCCTTGCGATTCGTTACTCGCTATTTGCCAAATATATCCCCCCCAGCACGACCGCCGACCGCGCTCCAGTCACGCTTGGCAGATTGCCGGGCCGAGTTTCCAGTGTCTGTTTGGCCAGCCAAGCGAAGGCTTGGGCTTCCACCCAATCAGGGTCCAAACCCAGCGTCTGTGTTGATGCCACATGTCTGCCCGGTAATCTATCCGCCAGTTGCCGCATCAGTGCGACATTGTGTACGCCGCCGCCACACGCCAAGACGCGCTGTGCGTGCGGGGCATAGCGTTGGATCGCGGCCGCGATGGACTGTGCCGTGAGAATGAGCAGGCTGGCTTGGACCGCTGCGGGTTCCGGCACGGAGTCTAACTGACCTAACTTTGCTTCCAGCCAGGCCATGTTGAAGTACTCACGTCCAGTGCTCTTGGGAGGTGGGCGCTGAAAATAGGTATCGCTTAGCAGCGTCGCCAGCAGCGGTTCGTGGTACAACGCACTTTCGGCCCAGCGACCCTCGTCATCCTGGGTAGTGCCCAGGTGTCGCGCGGCCCAGGCATCCATCAATACGTTGCCCGGGCCGGTATCAAAACCGGTCACAGGTTGCCGCAGATCGCTGGGCAGGATGGTGATATTGGCCATACCACCTATGTTTAGCGCCACGCGGTCCTCGGCGGCGCGACATCGCAGCAGGCGGACAAGGTGCGCCCCTTGTCCCAGCCATTCACACCGCAGGATTGCGTAGCGCCGCCGAAAATCCGCGATGGTAGTGATACCGGCGAGTTGCGCGATGATGTTCGGGTCGCCGATCTGCACACTAAATGGAGGGTTATGATCGGGTGCGTGGCGCACGGTCTGGCCATGGCTGCCAATGGCGCGCACCTCCGCGGCGGGGATTGCAGCGCGCTGTATCAGTGCGAGGGCGGCTTCGGCAAACAAGCGCCCGAGGTCCACATCAAGTGCGGCCATTTGCCGCAATTCATCCGTCCTGCCGCCATGACAGAGCGTCAGCAATTGTGCGCGCAGTGCGGCGGGTAGCGGGTGACTGTGAGCGGCTATCTGTTGCGGTGTCTGTGATGACAGGTCAACCAGAACGGCGTCGATAGCATCCAGGCTGGTGCCAGACATCAGTCCGATGAAGAGTTCAGGCATGGTAAAAACCGGATACGGTGGGGAGGGTGCTGAATAGTAGCAAGCCGCACGGAGTGGGGGCATATGTGAAGAAAGGGCGCGCCGTCACGGTTACGCCGCGACGGCGGAGATCAGCCAGGTCGGATTTGATTATCAGGGTGTCCGGTAGGCGACCATCACGTGCTCAAGCAGATTGAGCTGCGACAGCATCGGTTGGGTCTTAGCCAAGAAATCCGGGCGGTATTTGTTGGTGACGGGCTCTGCGATGAAGGTCTTGATAGTGACGGGATTGCGGTATTGGCCATCGATGTGCACTTCATAATGCAGATGGGGGCCTGTGGCTAGGCCGGTCATGCCGACATAGGCGATAGTCTGCCCCTGGCTGACCCGTTGACCCCGGCGCAGGCCTTTGACAAAGCGCGACAGGTGACCGTAGAGCGTGCTGATGTGTATGTTATGTTTCAGTTCGACGACATTGCCGTACCCGCTCTTGGTTCCGACGAAGGTAACGACGGCGTCGCTGGTGGCCTTGACCGGTGTGCCGATAGGTGCGGCGTAATCGACACCTTTGTGCGCGCGGATACGGTTCAGTATTGGGTGGAGTCGCGCCAAGCTAAAGCCGGAGCTGATGCGTGAATACTCCACTGGAGTACGTAGGAAGGCCTTACGCAGATTGTTGCCGTCAGGCGAATAATAGGCGACTTGACCGTTGGGGTCGGTATATCGCAGGGCACGGTAGGTTTTGCCGCGGTTCTTGAATTCGGCCGCTAGAATCTCACCGTCACGGATTTTCTTGCCGTCGACGTAGTCCTCCTCGAAGACCACGGCGAAGCTATCACCGTCGCGGATGCCGAGCGCAAAATCGATATCCCAACCGAATATCTTGATCAACTTGAGTGTGATGTTGTCCGCCACGCCAGCGGACTGCGCCGCCTCGAACAATGAAGAGTTGATTACCGCGCTGGCGCGCGCCATGCGATGTTCGATAGGCCGCTCTATGACCGTGGAGCGATAGCCGCCATCCATGTTCTCGACCTGCAGAATATGCACGGCATCGGTGTCGTAGGTCAGTTTCTGGAGCTGACCATTGACGTCGATGCTGAATTTGAAGGACTCGCCAGGGTGGATGCGCCGAAGGCTGGCGGTGTCCGTATTGAGGCTCACGATTTTCTGGAGTTGATCGGCGCTGACGCCGATGCGGTTGAAAATGGCGCCCAGGGTGTCGCCATTCTTGACGTTGACCGTGAACCACTCGGTGTCTGGCGCATCACCGGCGTCAGCGCTTTCGGCGCTGTTGTCAGGGGATGGCTGAGGCAGTTGCAAGGGAATACTAACTGCATCTTTCAGAGATAAATTCTGTACCAGCGGCGTGCGGGTGGCTGAGGTGATGCGCGTCGCATTGGCATGGCGCGATGCAATTCCAACAAACAGGCAGGCGAGAATCAGCACGCTGCCCAATGGGAGCCAGAGGCGGTGACGGACCCTGGCGGGGCTGCTGCTCCCCTGGCCGTCCATGGTCGCTTTGTGGTTGTTTAGCAAGTAGTTAATCACAATATTCCCTCAAAATAATCGCGCCGCCGTACCTTAGCCTGTGACACCCGACGGGTCAAGAATTTTTTCCCCGTTGATGCGGCGTTAGGTGCATTTGAAAACGTCAGTGCTGTCTGGGAAGCAATGAATGTGCCGGTAGCTTAACTGCTGGTTGTCTGAGCGGTATGTTAATCTCGTCACATTGATAAATATGTCGTGGAGGGGTCGCATGCCGTCGGTCGTAGAAGCGCTGGCGCTGATCAAGCGTGGTGCACAGGATCTGTTGCTGGAGCATGAATTTGTGCAAAAGTTGACGCGCGGTGTACCTCTGCGCGTCAAGGCCGGTTTCGACCCCACGGCGCCGGATTTGCATCTTGGGCACACGGTCTTGATCAACAAACTTCGCCAGTTTCAGGAGTTGGGTCATCATGTGCTGTTCCTGATCGGTGATTTTACCGGCATGATTGGCGACCCAACTGGGAAGAATGTCACCCGTAAGCCTTTGAGTCGAGAAGAAGTTATTGCGAATGCCCGGAGTTATGAGGAGCAGATCTTTAAGGTTCTGGACGCGGATAAGACCGAGGTGTTGTTCAATTCGAGTTGGATGGGGGAGATGAGTGCCGCTGACCTAGTGCAGTTGGCGGCCAGGCACACCGTGGCGCGCATGCTGGAGCGGGATGATTTCGATAAGCGCTATAAAGAAGGTCAGCCGATCGCGATCCATGAATTTCTGTACCCATTGATTCAAGGGTATGATTCCGTGGCGATGCGTGCCGATATCGAGCTCGGCGGCACTGACCAGCGGTTCAATCTGTTGATGGGTCGCGAATTGCAGAAACAGTATGGACAGGAGCCACAAGTGGTTCTGACGATGCCGCTCCTGGAAGGTTTGGACGGCGTGCAGAAGATGTCAAAATCCTTGGGCAATTACATCGGCATCAACGAGCCGCCCGATGAGA
>DAIDTL010000023.1 GCA_027457225.1 Ferrovaceae bacterium | reverse complement strand
GATCAGCCGGATCAATCGCGCATTTAGGAGCAAACATCATGGCCTACTTAGTCCCTTCTGAATTTGTCACAAAGATGGTGGATGCTGGCGAGTCGAAAATCTACATGGCAACCCGGGATGTGCTGATCAGGTCGTATATGGCTGGCGCGATCCTCGCATTGGCCGCTGTATTTGCGGTGACGGTCTCCGTCCAGACAGGCTATCCGATCATCGGTGCAATTTTGTTTCCCGTTGGCTTCTGCATGCTGTATCTGCTGGGCTTTGATCTTCTGACCGGGGTGTTTGTCCTGACACCACTTGCATTGATTGATAAACGTCCGGGGGTGACGCTTGGTGGTGTTTTTAAGAATTGGGGAATCGTGTTTGTCGGAAATTTTCTGGGCGCGTTGACAGTGGCCTTTTTGATTGCAATTGTCTTCACATTCGGCTTCTCGACTGAGCCGGATAAGGTGGGCAAGGTTATTGCCGGTATCGGCGTAGCCCGTACCCTGGGATATGCAAAATATGGTGTGGCAGGAATGCTGACATTATTTGTTCGGGGTGTCCTCTGTAACTGGATGGTCTCTACCGGTGTTGTTGGGGCCATGATTTCCACTTCGGTTGGCGGCAAGGTCATCGCCATGTGGATGCCGATCATGCTCTTCTTTGGAATGACCTTCGAACATTCTGTTGTCAACATGTTTCTGTTTCCATCCGCTTTGCTCATGGGTGGGGATTTCTCGATTATGGATTACATGATATGGAACGAGATCCCAACCGTTCTTGGAAATCTGGTCGGCGGACTTTCGTTCACCGGGCTGACCTTGTACACCACCCATCTTAAAACAGCGCCAAGGCGTTCTTTCGATTAAATTTATGGCGTCAAAATTTAAGACAGATCAGCTAAAAATCTCTGTAGGGCAATATTCTGATAAGGGGCGCAAGAAAACCAATCAGGATTTTCACGGTGTCTGCATACCGACGGAACCTCAATTGAGTTCAAAGGGTGTTGCCATTGCCGTGGCCGACGGGATCAGTAGCAGCGAAGTAAGCCAAATTGCCAGCCAATATGCAGTAACAGGTTTTCTGGAGGATTACTATTGCACTTCGGAAGCCTGGTCTGTAAAGACCTCGGTGGAGCGAGTATTGGCCGCAACAAATTCCTGGTTGCATTCACAGAACCAGCAAAGCCGGCACCGTTACGATAAAGACCGGTGCTATGTGTGCACGCTGAGCGTGATGGTCATCAAGTCCACAACTGCCCATATTTTCCATGTGGGAGATTCACGGATCTACCAGTTGTGCGATCGTCATGCCTTGGAGCAATTGACCAATGATCATCGGATTTTGGTGTCGCCAGATCAAACCTACCTCAGTCGCGCCCTGGGCATCAATCCACAACTTGAAATTGACTACCAAACGCTGCATGTGGAAAAGGACGACATTTTTGTATTTGTGACAGATGGTGTTTATGACCATGTCGATTCCAATTTCATAATTGCAACGATCAATGCCAATGGCGGTGATCTGGATCGGGCCGCAAAAATTATCGTGGAGGAAGCATACCAGCGAGGAAGCACGGACAACCTCACCATTCAGGTTGTCAAGGTCGAAGCATTACCCGGCCCCGGGACCAGCGAGATTTATCAGCATTTGTCCGAACTGCCTCTTCCGCCAATCCTGGAAGCGAGAATGGTTTTTGACGGGTACAGGATTATCAGGGAGGTGCATGGCAGCAGCCGCAGCCACATTTATTTGGCTGTAGATGTCGAAACAAACGCCACGGTCATCATAAAAACACCTTCAATTGACCTTCAGGGCGATCCGGCTTACCTGGAAAGGTTTCTGATGGAAGAATGGGTTGCCCGGCGCATCAATAGCGCACATGTGCTGAAACCCTGTTTACAGACCAGAAACCGCAGCTTTCTCTACGTCGTCACAGAATTCATTGATGGGCAGACATTGGCCCAGTGGATGGTCGATAATCCGAAACCGGATCTGGAAACCGTACGCAACATTGTTGAACAAATTGCCAAAGGGCTACGCGCTTTTCACCGGTTGGAAATGTTGCACCAGGATCTAAAGCCGGATAATGTCATGATTGATCGCACAGGCACAGTGAAAATCATTGATTTTGGCTCGACGAGCGTTGCCGGCATCATGGAAATTGCAATGGCCCACGAACGGAACAACATGCTGGGTGCTGCACAATATGCTGCGCCGGAATATTTTTTAGGGGAAAGGGGGTCGCCGCACTCGGATATTTTCTCTCTGGGAATTATTGCTTATGAAATGCTCACAGGGAAGTTGCCTTATGGAACCCAGGTGCCCAAATCCAGAACAAAAGCCTCGCAAAGGAAACTACAATACAACACCACACTAAATGATGATCGTGAGATTCCTGTCTGGATCGATGAGGCTATCAGGAAGGCGGTCCATCCGGATCCGCGCAAGCGCTACGAAGAATTGTCCGAGTTTGTATTTGATCTGCGACATCCAAACAAGGCGTTTATGGGAAAGACACGCACGCCGCTTATTGATCGTAATCCAGCCGTATTCTGGAAAAGCGTTTCTTTTATCCTTATGATTGCGATTATCGTATTGCTGAGTATTAAATTTGCTATCAAATGATCAATTGCGACAATAGCTACGGGAGAAAGCGACCTCTCCAATTTCAGCTGTTATACTGGCCTCAACCGCTTTCGTTGGAAGTCTTCAGATTTCAAAACTTCACTTAATGACGATCGGTCGGAGTTGTGCACGCCCCGAGGCGGCGTTTTAAAGGTTGGCATGAGTCTTGATGTTCACACGATCCTGGTAATGTTTGCCATCCTGGCATTCTTGTTCTCCGGCCTGCTCGCGCTTGCGGGATTACATGCGGGCAGCA
This sequence comes from Ferrovaceae bacterium, assembly GCA_027457225.1. GTDB lineage: Bacteria > Pseudomonadota > Gammaproteobacteria > Burkholderiales > Ferrovaceae > JAJZRV01. The sequence continues at coordinate 8,318 of DAIDTL010000023.1, read as the reverse complement.
TCGGTAGTGGCGTTCGCCAATGGGCTCTGGCCAGTTTACTCATCAGCCTGGGGTTCCTCCCTGCCTACTTCTACTCTGTTCCTGCACCCGGCTATGAGTGGGCCGTGATCCTTGGCTCTACTCTGGTGGCTGCGGGACTTGGCCTGCAATTCACCGGCATCCAGACTTTCAAGGAAGAACCCCGTCACTGGGGTGCAGCGGCATTGTTCGTCTGCATCGTCTTTTTCGAGAGCCTCTGGTTTAGCGTACTGCATCCCGATGCGGGGTCCCGTTCCATCGCCAATTCCCTCCTTTTTGGCGTGAGCTGTGCTGCCTGCGCACGGATGCTGCTCATTCGCATCGAGCCTCCGCTCAATACGGCCTACTGGTTTACCGGCGCGTCCTTTGCCGCGCTGGCGACTTTACTGATCGTGCGGGCGTTCATGATCGGATTCACCCCTTCAGGGACCTATAATCTCTATACCAATACACCCCTCAACTCTTTGTCATTTTTTATAAGCGCCTCGGTACAGCTGTGTGTGACATTCGGTTTTGTACTGATGGTAAATTACCGGCTGATAATAGATATCCAGAGAATTGCCTCGCGCGATATGCTAACCGGTGCATTCACCCGCCGTCGCCTGGAAGAAGAGGCCACCCGGTTGCTGGCGCGTTGTGCGCGAACCGGCGATGTGTTGGCAATCATGATGATTGATGTGGACCATTTCAAATTGATCAATGACCACTACGGCCATCCAGTCGGAGATGAGGTTTTGCGACGTCTCGCGGCAATTGCACAAACCACCGTCCGAACCGACGACTACTTTGCCCGCTATGGCGGCGAGGAATTTTGCGTTCTGCTGCTTTCCACTACGGAGCAAGAGGCTCTGGTGCTGGCCGAACGCCTGCGCGAAGCTTATGCAGCGATGATTCTGGAAATGGAAGGCAAAACTCTGAAGAGTACGGTCAGTATTGGCGTAGCCGACTCCACGCGCACCAGTCTGGATTGGCCCACGCTGGTCTCGGCCGCCGATCAGGCGCTCTACCGCGCCAAGCAGGAAGGCCGTAACCGGGTGGTGTTATACGCAAATCTGTCAATGCCAACCTCTACTATCGCTTGAGCACACTTCTCTCCGGTTACGCCAGACGATTTTAGGAAACTCGCCATGTTATCCGAACGACAGCAGCAGATGGTGGCGCTATTCGAAAAGCACGTTGGCGCGGAACTCGCGGGCGATCTTGATACCACGATGGACACCATGAGCGATGACCCTCATCTCAATCATGTCCCCACCATGGCAGGTGGCGTTGGCAAGGATGGTGTCCGCGCCTTTTATCGTGATCATCTTGTCGGAAAATTCTTTCCGCCTGATGTCAAGATGGTGAGCGTGTCACGCACTGTGGGAGAGGATCAGATTGTCGAGGAGTTATTCATCAGTTTCACTCACACGACTGTCATTGACTGGCTGCTGCCGGGTGTGGCGCCGACCGGAAAAGCCGTCGAGATGGTCGTTGCCGTGATTGTCGGCTTTATGGATGACAAGATTTCTCACGAACACATCTATTGGGATCAAGCCAGCGTGCTTGTACAGATCGGATTGTTAAATCCTGCCGGTCTTCCCGTGACCGGCGTCAAGAGTGCGCGCAAGGTATTGGACCCGAAAAGCTGACTTCCAACCATGTTTTAGTAACACCTCTAACTGTTCGATCAGCAGCGGTTTTCCAAACAAATACCTTTTTCTTGGCAGGAAGATTGACAATCACCCCCAGTGATCTGTATTGTGCAAATTGTTGCAGTGCAGTATATACTGTTCAAACCTATTGAAACTTAATAATTTTCAATACTATCAAGGACTAAGCAAAATGTACAATACACCTGAGCAAGCCGCCGAGTTTAACAGATCCACATTGAATGCTGCCCTGCAGCTTGGCAAGATTGCGTTGGATACCACCGAGCGCCTGGTGGGTCTGCAACTGGTCACTACCAAGGAAACACTTGCTCAGGCCGGCCAATCCCTGGGGCCTCTGATCGAGGCTCGCGACTTACAAACCCTGCTGGACCTGCGCGCCAAGCTAACTGAAACCGGGATTGAAAATGCGGCAGCCTATTCGCGCAGCCTTTACGACGTTGCCGCTTATGCGAGAGCCCAGATCTCTGCCCTCTTCAAAAGCCATTTGGCCACTTTGAACCCGTCTGTTCCCGGTAACATGGACAAGGACGTCAAAGCGGCCCCCGCAGGCGTTGACGACGACATGGAGAAAACAACCAAGCAAAAGCCTGATTTTTCCGGCGTCAGTGTCAAAACCACCGTTGATGCAACCCCGGTTGCAAGAAAACCGAAATCAGTTGCCAAGAAACAAAAGCCGACAACCAGAACCAGGGGTTGATCTCGCGGCGGGGCATCGAATGAATTGGTTATCCACTCCCGCGTGATTGTGCAGGGGCAATGCGAATCAAAGAGAGCGGTGTCTTGGCTGGATGCCCCGGAGCAATTGTGCAAGCAATTCCCGGCGTTGTGCCAGTAGCCCATTCGATTGGCTTGTGGGTGTGGAAGCGTACAGACCGACGTTGAAATAGCAGGGAGCATATACAACCTGACTTGGGCAAGTCGCCCAACCTTGCTAGAGATCGGTCGTGATCAGACAGTTGAAATTTTTACTTGTTGCACTGATTGTTGGGGCCCTCAGTGGATGCACAACGCTTCCTCCGGGGTCTGATTTTTCCAAGGATGCATCCTCGGCATTCGCCCACCCGGAGAAAACCTCACTGGGTAGGCAATTCGACAAGATGGCGCAGGGGCATAGCGGTGACTCTGGATTTCGCATTATTCCAGCGGGGGCCAACGGCTTCTTGATCCGGATGCAAATGATCAACGCCGCTGAACGAACTCTCGATCTTCAATATTATATTTTTCGCGGTGATGATACAGGTCGCTTGCTAACCAGCGCCGTACTGCGCGCGGCCGACCGCGGCGTAAGAGTGCGCATTTTGATTGATGATGGTGATACTGAACCGGGTGATGAGCAGATCATGACACTTGCAGCTCGGCGCTCGATCGAAGTTCGCCTGTTCAATCCCTTCACCTATCGCGGACATGTCGAACTGTTCCGGGCTGTCGAATTCATGTTCAACGCTTCTCGGCTTGACTATCGAATGCACAATAAACTATTTGTCATTGACAATGCGGTTGCCCTCATTAGCGGCCGCAATATCGGCGACCAATACTTTCAGGTAGAACCTGAGTCCCAGTTCGCCGACGACGACCTCTTTTGCACCGGACCGATTGTCAAGAAACTTTCTACAACGTTCGATCTGTTCTGGAACAGCGCACTCTCGATCCCGGCTCAGGCACTTTCCGGCAGCCGGTTGTCCAAAGCCGCTCTGGATGAAAATCGCGAAGCTCTTGACGAACATAAACAGGAGATGAAGACCGAGGGCATAAACTATGTCAAACAGATTGCGGTGGGTGAGCCATTTAACGGGATCATCTCCAAGCGATTACCCCTGGTCTGGGCGCCCGCAAAATTGGTCTACGATAGCCCAGAGAAAAAGCGCGTGGAGGATGGCGAAATGGTTGGCAGACTGATGCACCGGCCGGTAGCCATTACCGCAATGGCGGTTCATTCCGAACTTCTTATGATCACGCCTTTCTTCATTCCCGGGGTCGAGGGAATGCGAATTCTGGATGAATTGCGCCAACGGAATGTGCGCGTGCGCATCCTGACTAATTCGCTTGACTCGACACCCCAGTTATTGGCCCATTCTGGTTATATGCACTATCGCAAGCCACTGCTTGAAAAAGGCGTGGAGCTTTATGAGATTCGTTCGCTGCTGGGCAATGCCAAGGGAAGCGGCGAATCTAACAGGATGTCCAGCTATGGAAACTATGCGCTGCACGCAAAACTGTTCGTATTTGACCGTCAAAAGATATTCATAGGCTCGATGAACTTTGACCAAAGATCAATGTATCTCAACACTGAAGTGGGTTTGATCATCGATAGCCCAGAGTTCGCAAACCAGATCGCAGCACGTTTTGATGCCATGGCGCAACCCGCCAACGCATATGTACTCGGATTGCGTTCGGACGGCGCGGATGGTTCACCTCAACTGATATGGCACACGCAGGAAGATGGCAAGCCATTTGATTACGAAATAGAACCCGCGCGAAGTGAATGGCAAAGAATGGGGGCTGATTTCCTGTCTCTGCTGCCGCTCGATCAAGAACTGTAAACCGTGATTAAAGTTAAACGTATGTGGGCGTCTTGATGCGGTATTGCCCCTGCACGTCAAGCATCCAACCTGGATATTCTTTGGGCAATTGACTGACTTCGTTCAAAAGGCGAAGATCTTCGTCACTCAAGGTCACGCTACAGCATGCGATGTTATCCTTGAGCTGATCCATCGTTTTTGCGCCGATGATCACCGATGAAACTGCCGATTGGGCCAGCAACCAGGCTAGGGCAATCTGTGCGACGGATGCCTCATGGCGCTCTGCAATCGGGCGCATTGCCTCGACACAACGAAAAGCACGATCTTTGTCCACAACCGGGAAATCGAGACTGACGCGTCGACTCCCTTCGGGGCCCTTGCCATTGGCAGTAAACTTCCCGGTGAGTAGCCCTCCGGCCAACGGGCTCCAGACCATCAGGCCCAGCTTTTGATCTTGAATCAATGGGATGACTTCGCGTTCCATGTCGCGCCCTGCAATGGTGTAATAGGCCTGTACGCTTTCAAAACGCGTCCAGCCTTTCCTTTCAGAAATCGACAGAGCTTTCATGATTTGCCACGCTGCCATATTGCACAGGCCGATGTAGCGGACCTTGCCCGAACGAACCAGGTCATTTAGCGTAGCCAGTGATTCTTCAAGTGGCGTCAACGGATCAAAGCCGTGCAATTGATACAGGTCTAGATAATCAAGCTGCAACCGTTTTAAACTGGCCTCTACCTCGTTCATCAAATGGATCCGGGACTGGCCACGGCCATTCGGCAAATCGTTCATGACACCAGTGGCTTTGGTGGCCACCACCAATTCATCACGAGGCAACCCAAGAGCCTTGAGGGCCTGTCCAACGCGCAACTCCGATTGGCCTAATGAATAGACATTGGCGGTATCAATGAAATTGACGCCTTGGTCAAATGCATGTTTAACATGTGCATTAACGGCATCTTGCTCAAGGCCACCCATGACCTTCCAGCGCCCTTGGCTGCCGAAGTTCATGGTGCCGAGGCATAGCTCGGAAACATACAGACCGGTCTGGCCCAATAAACGGTATTTCATGACTTTTTTCTCCGTGATGGAAGCGTGGCTCAACGTCGCGCCACAATGACCGCCTCATTGTCATCGGCAAAGCGATACACTTGGGTTTGCATGCCCTGCTCGACAAAGGCGGCAACGATCTCCCCGGGCTGTAGCAAGTGGTTGCCCTGGATATGTTCGCTTAAATTCTGGAACGACAGCGCGCGTCTCGAGGGGTCGCGCAGGGCGCTACGTACGGTGGGCCAGGCGGGCTCCCAGATAACGGCGTAGCCGCCCGGCTTTAGGTTGTCGTGCAGCCAGGCAAAAATACCTGCGCGGTCGCGTTCCCACACATGATGCAGTGCGCGGTTCATGGCGATGAGGTCAGCAGGCTCCTGCAGGGTGAAATCGTGAATGTCGCCTTGCTCGAAATGCAGCCGGCCGACAAAGCCTTCAGTGCGTGCGCGGGCGTCCGCCTGAGCCACGTTCTCGGCAAAACCATCGAGCCCTAGCCCTCGCAGATGCCTATAATGCCGCGCCAGGACGCACAGATACCACCCGTTACCGCACCCCAGATCCAGCACCAGCCCGCCACGCGCATCCACTTCCAAAAACGCCGGTATGGCAGGACAGATGGTATTTTCAAACATCGAACCAAAACCCACTTCCAGCATGGGGCCAAACCAGGGCAGCACCGTGGCACGCTCAGCCAGCACGGCTTCGCCAGGGCGCTCGCCGCTTTGCAGGAGCCCTGCCGCACGCTCGGCCATATGCGCCGACAGCACGGATTGCACCGCCATGGGCATCAAGCTGTCGGGCGCTTCGGGGCGCATGGCCTCTCCCGTGGATGTGAGGTTAAAGGTGTCGCCCTCGGCCTCCAGGTAACCGAAAGCATAGGCCGCATCGCACCAGCGGATAACGTAACCCGCATCGAGCCGGGCAGCTTCTGCCAGAGCGGGGGCAGTCGCGCTCCGCAGACGATAGAGCGTGGTAAACAAGCTGCCGGTGACGCCAATGAAGGCGATATAAAGGCTCAAGGCGCCCTGGGCTTGCTGGCGGAACTGGGTTTTAAGGATTTCGGAATTCACGGTCGGTTCCTGAGGTTGCGTTATCTGGCGTATTATTCCACATTGCATTAACGGTATTGTGTCGGACCTTTTCGCCATCAAGGAAACGGGATGAAAAAGAACAACGACGTACCCGCTTATAATCACTCCGGCGACGAATACGAATCGCAACTGCGCCTGTTGCAGATCGAGCTCGTCAAACTGCAGCGCCACTTCATCAGCCACGGCGAGCGCATCCTGGTGCTCATCGAAGGGCGCGATAGTGCCGGTAAGGATGGCACCATCAAACGAATCATGGAACACCTGAGCCCCCGGGAAACGCGGGTGGTTGCGTTGGGCAAACCTTCCAGCCGAGAGGAAGGCGAATGGTTTTTCCAGCGTTATGTGTCACACCTGCCCAGCCGTGGCGAGTTCGTTCTTTTCAATCGCAGTTGGTACAACCGGGCCGGCGTCGAGCCGGTGATGGGGTTTTGCACCCCTGAAGAATACGAAATATTCATGAACACCGTTACCACGTTTGAGGAACTGCTGGTCGGTTCCGGGATCAAGCTGTTTAAATACTATCTTGACATTACGCGCAAGGAACAAGTCCGACGCTTGCGGGATAGAAAACAGGATCCCCTCAAACAATGGAAAATCAGTCCTGTCGATGAAAAGGCCGCGCGTAAGTGGAAGGCCTATGGCCGCGCGCGTGATGCCATGCTGCTGCGCACACATCATCTGGCCGCACCCTGGACCGTGGTGCATGCTGACGACAAAAAGCAGACCCGGCTCAATCTGTTACGTCACCTGTTGTCGCATTTACAGTACCCGGGGAAAAACCCGGAATTGTTGCTCTGGGACAAAGCCATCATGGTCAACTGGCCCGTGGGAACAACCGCATTACCCTCTCTGGCCTAGTCCGGACTCTGGGAGGGCAGGACAAACTCGCATAGCCCTGCAATTACGATTCCTTTGTCGTTTTCAAAATCGGTTTTAACCCGTCCTATATCAACATGATGCCAGTCACCCGGCAGTGCATGCCTGCCCGGACGGGTGCCACAAAGGAAACTTGAAAATGAATAAAATCTTACTTGCCACGATCGTGGCATCCCTCTCCCTTTTAACTGGTTGTTCCGCTCACCAAAGTGCAAATACTTATACTACTGCCAATGCCCAACAAAAACTGAAAGTTTCTTACGCCGTGATTACGGGAATACGTGAGGTCAAGCTGGAAAACGCAGCCTCTGGCGCAGGCGGCCTGGCTGGCGCAGGAATTGGCGGAACCTTGGGAAATTCGGCTGGTCAAGGACATACCGGCATTATTGGCACCATTGCGGGCGCCCTCATTGGCGGCGTGACTGGCGTAATTACTGACAAGGCAATCAACAGTAACGATGGTCTGGAAATTACCTATCGCATGGAAAAAACGGGTGATGAATTCGTGACTGCCCAGGCCAGAAATGGCTCAGAAATCTTAAAAGTCGGTCAACGGGTACGCATTATTGAAAGTGAAGACACAACGCGGGTTGTTCCGGCAGAATGAACTTCATTTTGGAGAAGTAAATGCCCTTTTCACCCTTGCGAATGCTGTTGTTGTTTGCTGCGCTGATCCTGCTGATCGTCATCGTTCAATTTGGGGTAGTCAGCATCGCTTTCGAAAAACTCGGGCTTTCCAATCATTCGGCTTATCTGCTGTTGATTAGCACGCTGGCGGGCAGCATGATCAACCTGCCCCTGTTCAGCATCAAGTCTGACCCTTCCAAGGCTCCCGACATCCCTCCCGAGCTATCGCGACTTCCCTTCTTCAGGCCCATGCCGTTTACCGGCAAAACCACCATCGTGGTCAATGTGGGCGGGGCATTGGTTCCATTGGCTTTTTCACTCTATCTGATCACCCATCACCCGTTGGACCTGGTTCAGATTGCCATTGCAGTGGGGGTTGTAGCCGCCGTGGCGCGCTTCATCAGTCGCCCTGTTCCTGGGGTTGGCATCGGCATGCCGATATTCATCGCACCCATCGCAGCAGCGTTGATTGCGGTAATCCTCAGTCCCG
>DAIDTL010000022.1 GCA_027457225.1 Ferrovaceae bacterium | reverse complement strand
CATCTACAGCATAACTGCCACGGACGCGGCAGGGACTTTATTGACCCAGTCGGCTAACGTGAGTACGGGTTCGGTGCTTCTCACCTTCATATTGACCCCATAATCCGATGCAGGAATGAGGGCAGGCCGCGAGGCCTGCTTTTTTTTGCCATCTCCGCATAAGTTATTTACACCGTATCTTGGATTGCGGTACAAGATACCGTATGCGTGTCTGTCCCCTTTGAGTCCTTCATGAGCGACCCGATTCGTCTTACCCAGTACAGTCATGGTGCCGGCTGCGGTTGCAAAATTTCTCCCCGGATGCTGGATGTGATCCTTGCCGGTAGCGGTGCGCAGCATCGGGACCCCAGGCTCTGGGTCGGCAACGCATCACGGGACGATGCTGCGGTTTATGCCATTGATGAAGAACGCGGCATGGTCTCGACCACGGATTTTTTCATGCCCATCGTTGACGACCCGTTCGACTTTGGCCGCATCGCCGCGACCAATGCGATCAGCGATGTCTATGCCATGGGAGGGGATCCATTGATGGCTGTTGCCATTTTGGGGTGGCCAATCAACCTGTTGTCCCCCGAAGTGGCTCGAGAGGTCATTCACGGTGGCCATACGGCGTGCCACGCCGCCGGCATTCCGTTGGCGGGCGGGCACTCCATTGATGCCCCGGAACCGATTTTTGGTCTCGCAGTAACCGGTATTGTCGAGAAGCGATTTCTAAAGCGCAACAATACGGCGACCGTGGGTTGCACACTCTATCTGACCAAGCCTCTGGGGATTGGCATCCTGACCACCGCTGAGAAAAAAGGAAACCTCCTTGCCGGGGACGTGGGCGTGGCCAGAGACTGGATGTGTACCTTGAACAAGCCAGGCAGCCATTTCGGAAAATTGAGTGGCGTGCGCGCCATGACAGACGTCACCGGTTTTGGGCTGCTGGGCCATTTGATGGAGATGGTTGATGGCAGCGGCGTGACGGCACGTCTTCGCTACGAGGCTGTGCCCAGACTGGACAATATGGATTACTACCTGGGACTGGGCTGTGTTCCCGGAGGGACCCAGCGAAATTTTGACAGCTATGGCGATCGCATTTCCCCGCTGTCCCAGCCTCAGAGGCACCTGCTCTGTGATCCGCAGACCAGCGGCGGCTTGCTGGTTGCTGTGGATAAGGCGGGTGAAGGCGAGTTCCTCGTGCTGGCTGCCGAACTTGGGTTGCCCCTGTTCCCCATCGGTGAATTGATCCCGCGGCAGCAGTACGCGATCGAGGTGTATTGATGCGTGAGGACAGTGCTGATTATCCTGCTCTCTTCCTTAACGATGTGCCTTTGATGGATGTGCGTGCCCCGGGCGAATTTCACAAAGGGGCTTTTCCCGGCACCGTCAACTTACCTCTGATGAACGATATTGAGCGGCAGAAAGTGGGCACCTGCTACAAACAGCACGGCCCGGAAGCCGCCCTTGACCTGGGATACCGTCTGGTATCCGGCAAGATCAAGGACGATCGCATGGAAGCCTGGTCTGCTTTCACACGCACCCATCCACAGGGCTACCTGTATTGCTTTCGCGGGGGCCTGCGTTCGCAAATCGTCCAACAGTGGCTGGCCCAGGTGGGCCTTGCTTTTCCCCGAGTGAAGGGGGGTTACAAGGCCATGCGTTCTTTCCTGATCGATACCACTGAAGCCGCCGTGCTTGAGTGTGACTTTGTGGTGATTGGCGGGCTCACTGGCACGGGCAAGACACAGGTGCTGGCACAATTGGACAATGGGTTGGACCTGGAGCGTCACGCCAATCACCGGGGTTCCGGTTTTGGCAAGCGCGCCACCCCACAACCACCCCAGATTGGTTTTGAAAACTGTTTGGCGATTGATATTCTCAAACAACGCGCTGCCGGTAGTCAGCAGTTTGTCATCGAGGATGAAGGCCCCGTCATCGGAAGCTGTTCTGTTCCGTTACCCCTCTATCATGGGATGCAACAATCCCCCCTGGTGTGGCTGGAAGACGATTTTGAGGGGAGGGTGGCACGCATTCTTGGCGACTACGTCATTGACCTGCGTAGCGAATTCGTTGCGCAGTATGGTGACGAACAAGGCATGATTGCATTTGCCGAACGACTGCATCAGAGTCTTTCCAGAATCGCCAGGCGCCTGGGTGGCGAGCGTTACCAGCGCTTGTTCGGGATCATGAATGCCGCCCTGGAAGAACAGGCCCGTAGCGGGGCGGTTGATTTGCATCGCGGCTGGATTGAAGGGTTGTTGCGGGAATACTATGATCCGATGTACACCTTCCAGCGCGGGCGCAAAGGGTCCAGAATCGTGTTCAGCGGTGGGCAACAGGCGGTTTGTGAGTACCTGCGCCAACACTGCTTACGGACACAATAGGAAATTAACCCATGGATCGCAAACAACATTGGGAACAGGTGTACACCACCAGGGCGTCAGATTCTGTGAGCTGGTTTCAGGAACATGCCGCCCTTTCTGTACGACTGATCAACAGCACGGGTCTGGGTAAAGATGCGGCCATTATCGATGTCGGCGGTGGGGCTTCCGTGCTGGTGGATGATCTGGTGTCCGAAGGCTATACCGATGTGACGGTACTGGACCTGTCTTCGGCTGCTCTGGCAGTTGCAAAACAGCGATTGGGAAAATGCGCGGATACCGTGCACTGGATGGAAGGTGACATTACTCGTGCAGACTTTCCCAGGTATCGATTCGACATCTGGCACGATCGCGCTGTGTTTCATTTTTTGACAGACCCGGCTGATCGCCATGCCTATGTCGTGCGTGTCATGGAAGCGGTTCGTCCGGGGGGCCATGTGATCGTTGCCACCTTTGCTGAAGATGGGCCTGAAAAATGCAGCGGTTTGCCGGTGATGCGATACCAGCCTGAAACCTTGCACGACGAATTTGGGCAGGCGTTCCTGTTGATCGGGCATGAAAAAGAAGCACACCACACGCCATCGGGCACAGTCCAACAGTTTGTTTATTGTTATTGCCGCAAGGTAAATAGTAGGGTCCGCAATGATCAATAGCTCAAGTTTCTGCTATAGTTAGCGACATGTTCAGAAAGAAAACGCGTTTCCAGGTTTCGCTCTTTGTAATCATGATGTTGACCTGGGGTCAACTCGTGGTGGCAGCGCACGCATGTCTTCAACAAACACCTGTTGCAGTCACGCTGGTTAAAATGTCGGCGCCTGTGACGTCGGATTGCAACGACGCAGACGACGTTTCCACGAAGGATACTCAGCCTTCTCCGGTTTGTTTTACCCATTGTGAACAATCTGCACAATCGCACCAGAACACGGTGCCAGACCTTCCCTCGGCAGGTCTGATAACCCTTGTTGAAATCCTCAAGCCGAACGCCGGTAGTGGTACACAATCCGGCATCTTTGTTCATCATCCTTTTCTTTCCTTGACGGAAGGCTCACCGCCGCTCCGTATCCAATACCAGGTTTTCAGAATCTAGGTTCTCCCTGCAGATCCAAGCGATGTCGCATGAGTATGCGACGCGGATTTCTGTTATTTGCTGGAGACAAGACCATCATGTCTGGAAAATTGGGTGTACCTCGCTGGCGTTTTGCGCTGGCGATCCTGCTGGTTACCTGGGCCTCGGCCAGCTATGCGCTGACTTATCAGGAAGCCCTTGATATCGCCGAAACCCGTGCTTCGGAGCTCAAGGCCCGCCAAAACACCGTTGCTGCTGCCCAAGCAGCACGCGTATCGGCAGGGGAATTGCCGGATCCCAAGCTGGTGATGGGGGTGGATAACCTGCCGGTTCAGGGTTCCGAGGCCTGGAACACCACGCGTGATTTCATGACCATGCAGCGGGTCGGGGTGATGCAGGAAATCACCCATGGCGACAAGCGCCAGGCGGCGCGCCAATTGGCGGAGGCCAATGTGGCTCGGGCCGGTGCCGAACTGGAGATCGAACGGTTATCCGTAAAGCGCCAGACCCTGCTCGCCTGGCTCAAGGTTTATTTTTTGCAGCAGCAACGCCTTTTACTGGATCAGATCGATACAGAAAACCATCTGCTGACCACAGCGGTCATGGCACGATTGGCGGCAGGTCAGGGCAAGGGGGGTGACAGTCTGCAGTCCCGCCAGGAAGTTGTTGCGCTGGAGGACCGGCGCGATGATCTGGAGCGGGACCTGGGAAAAGCACGGGCCGATCTGGCCCGTTGGATCGGGCCTGCGGCAAGCAAACCGTTGACCGGTACACCCCCAGCGTATACCCCCAGTCCGGAGCATTTACGACACGATCTGGATCGCCATCCCGATGTGGCTATTTTTAATGTCCAGGAGGCGTCGGCAAGGGCTGAAGTGGCTGTGGCCGAGGCCGCCAAGAAGTCTGATTGGGGAGTGGAGATGGACTACCAGCACCGTGGCCCTGCCTTTGGCGACATGGTTTCGGTTCAAGTGACCTTCGACCTTCCGATCTTTGCACAGACCCGCCAGAACCCCCAGATCGCCGCCCGCCAGCAGGAGCTCGAACGCGTCAGCGCCGAGCGTGAATCCATGGTGCGCCAACATATCGCCGAACTGGAGGCCATGTTGGCCGAACAGACCGCACTGGTGCGTCAGATCGATCGAATTGATCGCGACTGGTTGCCACTGGGTCAGCAGAAAGTTGATCTGGCCCTGGCGGCTTACCGTGCCGGCAAGGAACCGCTCCCCACGGTATTGGATGCCCGCAGGTTTCTGATCGATACCCGCATTAAGCGCATTGATCTGGTAGGGCGGCGCGCTGCAGTTGAAACAGAGTTGCGCTATCTGTCCGAGGAGACCCAACCATGAATTCAAAACAAGCCGTTGTGATGGGCGCCGCTGCTGTGGTTCTGGTTGCTCTGGGGGCCGGAGCGGGCTATCGACTCGCTGCAAGCAGGGCTACTACCGGGCAGGGTCCTGTCGCGGATGCCTCCACACGTCCCGTACTGTACTGGTACGACCCCATGAAGCCGGACCAACATTTCGACAAGCCCGGCAAATCCCCGTTCATGGACATGGAACTGGTACCCATGGTTGGCGGGGAAAGCACTGCGGACAACAGCGTACGCATCGACCCCCGGCTCACACAGAATATTGGGGTGAGGCTCGCCACGGTGGAAAGAGGGCAGCTTGCGCGCGGACTGGAAGCCGTAGGGACGCTCACCTTCAATGAACGTCTGGTGACCGTGGTGCAGGCGCGTACCGGGGGGCTGGTAGAGCGGGTGTACGCACGGGCCCCCAACGATGTGATCCCGGCCGGTGCGGCCCTCGCGGATTTGCGTGTACCCGATTGGTATGGTGCCCAGACTGAATATCTGGCCTTGCGGGGGTCGGGAGAAGCCGCGCTGGCGGATGCGGCACGCATACGTCTGCTGCAACTCGGCATGACGGATGCTTTGGTGGCCCGGGTGGAGAAGAGCGGGGCACCACAAGCCGTGGTCACCGTGACGGCACCGCAAGGCGGGGTCCTGCTGGAGCTCGGTGTGCGCGAAGGCATGACCGTTATGCCGGGCCAGACGCTGGCCCGCATCAATGGTATTGGCAGTGTATGGCTGGATGCCGAGGTGCCGGAGGCGCAGGCGGCAGGGTTGGCTGTGGGGCAACCGGTGTTGGCCACATTCACCACTTGGCCGGGACGCACGTTTGCAGGCCGGATCACTGTACTACTCCCTGCATTGGAACGAGACACCCGCACCCTGCACGTCCGGATGGAGTGGCCCAACCCGAACGGTACACTGCGGCCGGGCATGTATGCCCAGGTCACCCTGCAGGAAACCGGGGGTCCTGACAGGTTGCTGATCCCCTCTGAAGCCGTCATTGCCACAGGCAAACGGAGCGTGGTCATCGTGGCTGGCGATGCAGGACATTTCCGTCCGGCTGAGGTGACGGTGGGTCGTGAAAGTGGCGGCAAGACGGAGATTCTGGCGGGTTTGCAGCAAGGCGAGCAGATCGTGGTTTCAGGCCAGTTCCTGATCGACTCCGAAGCCAGTCTCAAGGGGGTGTTGGCGCGCATGGAAAAAACGGGAGATCGAAAATGATCGCACGTCTTATCCGGTGGTCCGTTCGAAACCGTTTTCTGGTTTTGCTGGCCACTCTCTCCCTGACGGCCTGGGGTGTGTGGTCCGTGCGCACCACTGCGGTGGATGCGCTGCCAGACCTTTCCGATGTGCAAGTCATCATCCGCACCTCATTGCCTGGCCAGGCGCCGCAAATCGTTGAGGACCAGGTCACTTATCCGCTTGCCACCACCATGCTCTCTGTGCCGGGTGCCAAAACGGTCCGTGGTTATTCGTTTTTTGGAGACTCGTTCGTTTATGTGCTGTTTGAGGACGGTACCGACCTCTATTGGGCCCGCTCCCGCGTCCTGGAATATCTCAATCAGGTGCAGGGCAGATTACCTGCCGGGGCCCGGACTGCGCTCGGCCCCGATGCGACAGGGGTGGGCTGGATTTTTGAATATGCCCTGGCAGATCGTAGTGGTCGGCATGATCTTGCCGAGTTGCGGGCTTTGCAGGACTGGTTTCTCAAGTACGAATTGAAAAGTGTCCCGAATGTGGCTGAAGTGGCTTCGATGGGGGGAATGGTGCGCGAGTACCAGATCGTGCCAGATCCGGTGAAGCTCGCCGCTTACCACATCACCCATGGCCAACTGATTGAAGCGCTTCGCAACGGCAACCAGGAGGCTGGTGGTGCCGTGGTGGAACAGGGCGAAGCGGAATACATGGTGCGGGCCACCGGATATCTCAAAACTCTGGATGATTTTCGCAACATTCCGGTTGCCATGCCCAGGGCCGGCATTCCGGTCCATCTGGGGGATGTGGCCCGGGTGCAGCTGGGCCCGGAGATGCGACGCGGCATTGCCGAACTCGATGGTCAAGGTGAAGTGGCCGGAGGCGTGGTCATTCTGCGTTCCGGCAAAAATGCGCGTGAAACCATTGCCGCGGTCAGGACAAAACTCGCGGTCCTCGGAAAAAGCTTGCCGCAGGGGGTGGAGATCGTTACTACCTATGATCGCAGTCAACTCATCGACCGCGCAGTGGAAAACCTTAACCACAAGTTGATCGAGGAATTTATTGTGGTGGCGGCAGTTTGCGGGCTGTTCCTGTGGCATCTGCGATCAGCACTGGTAGCCATCATCTCCCTGCCCCTGGGCGTTCTTATCGCCTTCATCCTGATGCGTTATCAAGGGATCAACGCCAACATCATGTCCCTGGGGGGCATTGCCATTGCGGTCGGTGCCATGGTGGATGCGGCCGTGGTCATGATCGAGAATGCCCACAAAAAGATCGAAACCTGGCATCGCCAGCATCCGGGGCTATCCCTGGAAGGAGAGGAGCACAGGCAGGTGGTGACTGATGCAGCGGTAGAGGTGGGGCCGGCACTGTTCTTCAGCCTGGTCATCATCACACTGTCTTTCCTGCCGGTATTCACGTTGGAAGCGCAGGAAGGTCGAATGTTTGCACCTTTGGCATTTACCAAAAGCTACGCCATGGCGGGAGCGGCGGCTCTGGCCGTGACGCTGATTCCCATCCTGATGGGCTATTGGATACGCGGGCGTATCCCGAGCGAGCAGAGCAATCCTCTCAATCGTTGGCTGATCTCAACTTATCGTCCGTGGTTGGATGCCGTGCTACGGCGTCCCGGAACCACATTGCTCATTGCGCTGGGGGTGCTGGCTACAACGTTGTGGCCGATCTCGCAGCTTGGGGGTGAATTTATGCCGCCTTTAGATGAGGGGGATCTGCTTTACATGCCTTCTGCCCTGCCGGGTTTGTCGGCGGCCAAGGCGGCTGAGTTGCTGCAGCAGACGGATCGCCTCATCAAGACCGTGCCGGAAGTTGCCCATGTGTTTGGCAAAGCGGGGCGCGCCGAAACAGCCACCGACCCGGCGCCGATGGAAATGTTTGAGACCACGATCCAGTTCAAACCGCGTGACCAATGGCGTCCGGGGCTGACCCCGGAAACGCTGGTGGCGGAATTGGACCGTGTGGTCCGGGTGCCCGGGCTATCCAATATCTGGGTACCCCCCATCCGCAATCGCATCGACATGCTCGCCACCGGCATCAAAAGCCCCATCGGGGTGAAGATTTCGGGGTCAGACCTTGCTTCCATCAACCGGATCGCGTTGGAAGTGGAACGCGTGGCCCAATCGGTGCCCGGGGTTTCCTCCGCATTTGCAGAAAGGCTCTCCGGTGGGCGTTACATTACGATCGATATCGATCGCATGGCGGCTGCGCGTTACGGACTCAACATCAACGACGTCCAGTCGGTGGTCACCAGCCTCATTGGAGGCGAAACGGTGGGAGAGACTGTCGAAGGGACGGCCCGATATCCCATCAGCGTGCGCTATCCCCGGGATGAGCGGAATGCGTTGCAGGCACTTCAGCAGCTACCGATCGTCACTTCGGGCGGGCAATGGATCACGCTAGGGACTGTGGCGAATCTGCATTATGATGAAGGCCCCCCCATGCTGAGAAGCGAGAACGCACGGTTGGCCAGTTGGGTTTATGTGGATGTGCGTGATCGCGACCTGGCCTCCGTGGTGGGGGATCTGCGTCGAGCCGTATCCCATGAAGTCCGCCTGACCCCGGGGGTGAGCGTGGCTTATTCAGGGCAGTTCGAATTCCTGGAACGCGCCAATGAGCGTCTTAAGGTGGTGGTTCCGGCCACGCTGCTGATCATTTTTGTGCTGCTCTACCTGACATTTCAGCGCGTGGATGAAGCACTGCTCATCATGGGCACATTGCCGTTTGCCCTGACTGGCGGTATCTGGTTGTTGTATCTGTTGCATTACAACCTTTCTGTTGCCACCGGTGTGGGATTCATTGCTCTGGCCGGGGTAGCCGCAGAATTTGGAGTGGTGATGCTGATCTATCTTCGGCAGGCGCTGGCGGAGCGGTTGGCCACAGACGTTCCAGTGACACGCGAGATGCTCGAAGATGCCATTCGTGAGGGTGCGGTGCTGCGAGTGCGGCCCAAAGCCATGACGGTGGCGGTGATCCTGGCAGGTCTCATGCCCATTCTTTGGGTGGGAGGCACAGGTTCTGAAATCATGAGCCGCATCGCTGCGCCGATGGTGGGGGGGATGCTGACTGCGCCATTGCTGTCCATGTTTGTCATACCGGCCGCTTATCTATTGCTGCGGTTACCCCGCAGTGAAGTCAGAGGACGGTACTTTTTCAGCCGTAACACCACTTCAACCAAAAGGAAATGAAAATGGAGACACCGCGTTCAACTACCATTGCACTGCTTACCTTGCTGTCCGTTACGATCTTCGCCCATGCAGGTGACATGAACGGCATGAATATGAAGGACACGCCCATGTCGGGCCAGAGGGCCAACCAGATGAACGAAAAAGTTCATCACGGCATCGGAACCGTTCAGAAGGTGGATGCCAGCGGCCGAATCACCATTGCCCATGGGCCAATCAACAGTATTCCGTGGCCGGCAATGACCATGAACTTCGCTGTGCAGGACAAGAAACTGCTCAACCAAGTTGTTGCGGGCGAGAAGGTTGAATTCGATCTGGTTCAAGTCTCTCAGGATCAGTACGCGGTGTCCCGGATCACGCCAGTCAAATAAGCTGGCCGCAAAATGCCTGCAGCGTGTTGTTGAGCTATTTGCGATAGAATCGACACCCAGTTCGGAACCGTTGCCCCATGGGCCTGGAGTCTCCTTTATGAAACAGCAACCCGATTCAGTATTTTCCATTATGGTGTTTGCAGCCGCCTTGACTCTTTCCGCCTGCGCCAATCTTATGCCCTCTTCCAAGGCCCCTCAGGCGCCCGCAGCAACGGCGGACCAGGGGCCGACCTTCAATATCATGGCCTCGGGCGTCCAGATTTATGAATGTTCAAAGGTTGACGACAGCGCATCGAAATTCGAATGGGTTTTCAAAGCACCCAAGGCTGATTTATATGATGAAGGCGGCAATAGAATCGGCCGTTACGATGCGGGGCCGACCTGGGAATCCTACGACGGCAGCAAAGTGGTCGGCGCGGTGAAAGATAGATATCCTGGTCCGGAGGTCACTCCCACGCCACTGCTGGTGAGATCGGGTTTTAATGCTGGCAAGGGGGTCTTTGCGCAGACAGAAAGCATCACGCTGCTGGACACCACGGGAGGGCAGGCACCCACTGTGCCCTGCACTATAGACCAGGTGGGAAAAGTGTCCCGGGTCCCCTTTACCGCCATTTATAAGCTTTCCATTGCCAGTGTGAAGGCGCCAACACCGCAGGCGCTAACGCCGCAGGCACCCACACCGCAGGAGCCCGCACACCCGATGGTGCATTCCGTGATGCCCTTTGATATGGCAATGACGATGCATCTGTTTAAAATGACCGAGTCGGGGGGTGTTGAACGCGTCTTTGTGAAGGACAGAAGTGCTGCTGACCAGGTCAATCTCCTTCAACAACATGTTCGTGAAGAAGCCGATCGTTTTCAGCACGGCGATTATTCAGACCATGCAACACGGCACGGCGCCGAGATGCCAGGACTCAAGGAACTTCAACTGGGTGCGCAGCGCGTCAAAGTGTCTTACACCGCTTTGGCTGATGGCGCGGAGATCACGTTTGAAACCGCTGACATGCACCTGGTCTCAGCAATCCATCGGTGGTTTGGGGCGCAATTGTCTGAGCGTGGTGCCAATGCCAAAGCGGAGTGAACAAGGGATAATTTACGATTTAGCCCATAGGTCATAGAACGATATGTTACTGATGATAGACAATTACGATTCATTCACCTACAACCTCGTGCAGTACTTTGGCGAGTTGGGGCAAACGGTGGTGGTGCGTCGTAACGACCAGATTACGCTGGAAGAAATCCCGACCCTGGCACCCGAATTCATCGTTATTTCGCCGGGTCCCTGCAGTCCCAAGGAAGCCGGCATTTCGGTGCCGTTGATTCAGGCCTATGCGGGGCGCTATCCCATCCTGGGAGTGTGCCTCGGACATCAGGCCATCGGCGACGCTTTCGGCGGCGAGGTGGTGCATGCCAAAGAGCTCATGCATGGCAAAGTCTCCCTGGTACATCATCACGGCACCAGTGTATTTCGAGGGTTGCCCAACCCGTTTCGCGCCACCCGTTACCACTCCCTGGCGGTGCGTCGCGAGACATTGCCCGATTGTCTGGAAATAACTGCCTGGACCGATGATGGCGAAATCATGGGACTGCGTCACAAGACCCTGGCGGTGGAAGGAGTCCAGTTTCACCCGGAGTCCATC
>DAIDTL010000021.1 GCA_027457225.1 Ferrovaceae bacterium | reverse complement strand
CACTGATTCCCGGCGTGCCGACGGATTGCCCCCGGAACACCGACCCGTCCGCCAGAACCAGAATGGCGGGCGCAATCGTCGTGGTGGCACTGGCATGGGCCATTACAAGAGTGCTCCAGAAGGGATTTGATATGAAAAACGGGAAGGACGCTGTACGCGACTTTCCCGTTTCCGATTGGCGGAATGATACCCTAAAAGCGTGCGTCGATCAAACCCGACTCTGCCCCAACAGGCCTGCGAGCCCCAAAACATCCCGCATGTCGTACAGGCCCGCGGTTTTGTCGGCGATAAACCGGGCAGCGCGCAAAGCGCCCAAGGCAAAGTTGGCGCGGCTGCTGGCCTTATGGGTAATTTCGATCCGTTCGCCGAGCCCCATGAATGCAACGGTATGATCCCCAACCACATCTCCTCCACGCACCGTCGCAAATCCAATGGTGTCCGGCCGGCGTTCCCCGGTGACCCCTTCGCGGCCGTAAACGGCCACGTCCGCCAGACGTTGGCCGCGCGCTGCCGCCACCACCTCACCCATACGCAGCGCTGTCCCTGAGGGAGCGTCTACTTTGTGGCGGTGATGCGCCTCCGTGATCTCAACATCAAATCCGGGTTGCAGCACCCGCGCCGCAAGGTCCAGCAGGGCGAGCGAGAGCGTCACGCCCATGCTCATGTTGGGTGCAAAAACAATCGGGATCCGTTGGCTGGCTACCCGAATGGTTTCTTTCTCAGCTTCGCTAAAACCCGTCGTACCGATCACGATGCCACGCCCCAATGACTGGCACGCAGCAAGATGCGCCAGCGTCCCCGCAGGTCGGGTAAAGTCAATCATCACCTGACTGGCTTCAAGCGCCGCCCGCACATCTGAGGTTATGACCGCATCGACAGGAACACCCAGCCAGTCCCCGGGGTTGCGTCCAAGATAGGGGTTGCCTTCCTGTTCCAGCACGCCGGTCAGTGCCAGGTCGTCCGCTGCGACCACCGCCTCCATCAGGGCCCGCCCCATTCGCCCACTGCCACCCGCAATGCAAAGTCCAAGCGCCATATCAATGAGGGGCCACTGGCACAGCAGCCGGCGGAAGCACGGGCGCAGCGGGCTTGGCCTCAGCAGCCGGAGTTGCCGCAACGGCCGGGGTTGCTGTAACGGCCGCAGCAGTGGCCGGAGGCGGCAACGCATAGTCCGTCTCAAACCGTTGCAGCTTGTCATCCTTGAAGAAGACGGTCAGGTTGTGTGGGTGATCCACTATTCCTTTTTTTCGCACGTAATACACATAGTCCCAACGATTGGCATGAAAAGGATCCGCCAACAATGGCGTCCCCAGCACAAACCCCACCTGGATCCGGGTCATTCCCTCTTTCAGCCGTCCGATCATTTCGGGGTCGATCACGACGCCCTGCTGAATATCCAGGGTGTAGGGTTTGATGGAAGACAGGCTAGGCCAGCTCGGCAGTGACGACAGGCTCGGGAAACTCGAGAACGACGGCATGCTCGGGAGCGACGGCATGCTCAACGAGGAACAGCCAGCCAGTATCAGCAGAAATAGCGCAGCGACAGATCGAATCATTGTTTTATCCAGTACAGCCCAATCTGCCTATAATAACCCATCTTCACCTGCAGATTCCCCCCATGAGTGTTCCGCAAGATCTCAAGGACATTGGCCTCAAAGCAACGCTACCGCGCCTTAAGGTGCTGGGGTTGTTCGAAAATTCTGAGACCCGGCATTTGAGCGCTGAAGAGGTTTACAAGCGCCTGCAGCAGGACGGCATGGAAATTGGGCTGGCCACGGTGTACCGGGTCCTGACCCAATTTGAGCAGGCCGGACTTCTGGTGCGCCACCATTTCGAGAGCGGCAAGGCGGTATTTGAACTCAACCCCGGCGAGCATCACGACCATCTGGTCTGCCTCCAGTGCGGGCACGTGGTGGAGTTCTTCGATGCTGAAATTGAACGGCGTCAGGCCCGAGTGGCGAAGGAACGCGGATTTTCCATCCATGATCACTCGCTGCAGATCTATGCCGATTGCCTGAACGAAAACTGCCCGCGCAAAAAATAGGAGGCAAATAAAGGAAAGGGGTCAGGCCTCAAGTGCATTGAGGCCTGACCCCCGGCTTTCTTTCTTCCTACAACACGGACTTGAGTGTCTTGCCCATCTCGGCCGGATTTTTGGTGACCTTGATCCCGCACTCTTCCATCACTGCCAACTTTTCCTGAGCCGTGCCTTTGCCCCCGGAAATAATGGCACCTGCGTGGCCCATACGTTTTCCGGGAGGTGCCGTCACGCCGGCGATAAAGCCGATGACCGGCTTTTTCATGTGATCCTTGATCCAACGGGCACAGATTTCTTCATCGCCGCCGCCGATCTCACCCACCATGATGACTGCTTCGGTTTCAGGATCGTCATTGAACAATTTCATGATATCGATATGCTTCATGCCGTTGACCGGATCCCCGCCGATACCCACACAACTGGACTGACCCAGCCCCAGTTCGCGCAACTGGCCTACCGCTTCGTAGGTTAGCGTGCCGGAACGGGAGACCACGCCGATGGGACCTTTTTTATGGATATGTCCCGGCATGATGCCAATCTTGATCTCGTCCGGCGTGATCAGCCCAGGGCAATTGGGTCCGATCAGCAGCGTCTTGCTCCCCTGCATCCTGTAACAGGTACGAATCATGTCACGCACCGGAATCCCTTCGGTTATGCAGATCACGAGATCAATGCCCGACTCGACCGCTTCATCAATGGCTGCAGCGGCAAAAGGAGGAGGCACATAGATCACGGACACCGTGGCGCCGGTCTGGGCTTTGGCTTCTTTAACGCTGTCATAAATGGGGATGCCTTCGTAGCTCTGGCCCCCTTTTTTTGGCGTGACACCCGCCACGAAACATTGCGCCCCAAAGGCGTATTCCTTGCATATTTTGGTGTGGAACATCCCGGTCTTCCCCGTAATTCCCTGGGTAATGACCTTGGTATTTTTGTTGATCAGAATTGACATATCACCCCCGCGCCGCTTCCACCACCTTGGCGGCGGCGTCAGCCATGTTGATGGCGGAGATGATGGGAAGACCCGACTCCGCCAGAATTTTTTTGCCCAGCTCCACGTTGGTTCCTTCCAGACGGACCACCAGGGGCACCGAGAGCTTGACTTCGCGAGCTGCAGCGACCACTCCCGCCGCAATGACGTCACACTTCATGATACCGCCGAAAATATTGACCAGAATGGCTTTGAGGTTGGGGTTTTTGAGCATCAACTTGAATGCCTCAGTCACTTTTTCCGTGGTGGCTCCGCCACCGACATCCAGAAAGTTGGCCGGGCTGCCGCCATAAAGCTTGACGATATCCATGGTAGCCATCGCAAGTCCTGCTCCATTGACGAGGCAACCGATGTTTCCATCGAGAGAGATGTAGGACAGATCGAATTTGGAGGCTGCGATTTCATTCGGATCTTCTTCATCCAGATCACGCAACGCCGTAATTTCAGGATGACGGTACAGCGCGTTCGAATCAAAATTCATCTTTGCATCCAGGGCAACCACACGGCCATCCCCCGTTACAACCATCGGATTGATTTCTGCCAGGCTGGCATCCGTCTCATCAAACGCCCGATACAGCCCTTGCAACAGGGTGCGTGCCTGAGGAACCAAGGTTGGGGGTACCCCGATTTTCAAGGCCACTTCGTCCGCCTCGTTATCCAGAAGGCCCCTGGTCGGGTCAATAAAAATGGTATGGATCTTTTCAGGGGTATGCGCGGCGACTTCTTCAATATCCATCCCGCCTTCCGAGCTGGCCATCAGGGCCACACGCTGTGTGCCACGATCCACGACCATGCCTACATAAAGTTCTTTCTTGATATCGGCACCTTCTTCAATCAGGAGACGCCGCACCTTCTGCCCGGAGGGTCCCGTCTGGTGTGTTACAAGTTGCATGCCAAAAATCTGTCGTGCATAAGTCTCGAGTTCACCTGGGGATTTGGCGACTTTAACGCCTCCACCCTTGCCGCGCCCGCCTGCGTGAATTTGCGCCTTGACGACGGCAATAGGGCCCCCCAGAGCCTTACCTGCAACAACAGCCTCCTCAACGGAGAAACACGGAATACCACGCGGGGTAACCACTCCGAACTTCCGCAGAATCTCCTTTGCCTGATACTCATGGATCTTCATTGCTTGGCCTTTTAGTCAATGTTGATGGTGCCCATGTCAATGGTATCCATAGCCAATTATGGATAGCCGATAGCCCATGGAATGAAAACCAGATACTACCCAAATTTCATCAATAAAACATTATGATTTTTGAGAAAACCATTTGGGATAAAATTCAGCAACAACGGCCCCGTGCGTATCGAGCGCATGACAACCATCAAGATGGGGGGGCTTCTGATCCGTTCCCGACTCGGCCGAACCGTAGCGCGTCTGAAAAGCCACGGTGGCCAAAGTCCCTATCATTTCAGTGAGGTGGGTACAGCCCCTGATGCCGGCAAAGCGTTCCTTGACGATCTTGGAAAACCCCGGAGCAATGCGCAACCCCTCGAGGTCGCCATAGTGAGGCGTAATGGTTTCACAACTGCCCGGATAGGGGCGGGCAACCGTCCGGGCCTCCGCTTTGCGGATCACCATGTCTCCGTCGACGACAATCCGCAACCACATGTCATGGATGGGTTCTCCGGCTGGCCTTGAGCCCCCGGCCACGTGGAACTCATAACTCTTCACGTCGACCAGGTGCCCCTCGATGTCATACAGGCCATCGTCGCGCTGATAGCCCTCCACGGAAATATTCCGTCGATGCAACAGTTTTCGGGATGCGGCCGGATCGGATTGTGCCATGGTGGATTCCTCCATGAAGTATTAAGGTCGGCCTGAACAGGCACAAAACGCCGATGATACGCCGATTGTTCTTTTGGACCTATAATCCACGCAGCCCTTCCTTGATGCGGAGACAACTCGTTGTTCTTTCTTGCGCTTGTCCGTGCGCTCCTCGTGATGACCCTGCTGCTGGCAGCTCATCTTGCATGCGCCGAATCTCCCGACAATGCCTTGCTGTCAGCCCACGCGGCGTGGCAACTGCGCGACATCCCGGCACTTGAGAAGAGCAACAAGGTCCTCGCCAATGACCCGCTCTCCGACTACGTCCTGTACTGGCTGCTTGATGCCAAGCTCAACCAGCCCGGCACGGTTCTCAATAGCGAAGTGCAAACCTTCTTTGCCCGCTATCCCGCAAGTCCGCTCTCCGACGCCCTACGTATCAGCTGGCTCAAGGCGCTGGGACGCGCACAGGACTGGGAAAATTTTACAGCCCAGGTGACGCCTGCCACGCTTGAAGACCCCGAAGTGGTGTGCTACCAATTGCAATCCCGTCTGTACAAGCAAGACCTGTCTGCGATACGGGATGCCCGGGCCTTGTGGTTCAGCCGTAAAACCCAACCCGACAGTTGCGATCCGGTCTTTCGCCTGCTGGCTGCCAAGAACGTGATCACGCAGGACGATATCTGGTTCTCCTTACGCCAGGCCCTGGGGAGCAGCAATCTCCACCTCGTGCGTTATGCCAACAGTTTTCTGCCCCCCTTTCAGGGCCTCGGTGAAGACGCCTTGACCCTGGCCTACACACGGCCGGCGCAGTTTCTGGAAAGCTGGGATCCACGAGATTCCAGTCCGGCCACGCGCGAGTTGACCCTGTTTGCACTGAGTCAGTTAGCCACACGTTACCCCCAACAAGCTGCCGATACATGGACAAGCATCGCCCGCCATTTTACCCCCCGGGATCAATCCTACGGCTGGCTGCAGATTGCCTGGCAGGGCGAGATGTTGCACAACCCCAATGCGCTGGTCTGGTTTCGTGGTATCCCAGAATCTCTGATGGATGATGCCTTGCGCGGCTGGCGGGCCCGGGCGGCCTTGGTGCAGGAAAACTGGGAAGAACTGCTGCACGCGATCAATAGCATGTCTCCTGCCGAATCCGGAAAACCAGCCTGGCGTTACTGGAAAGCCCGCGCGTTGAAGGAACTGGGACGCTCCACCGAGGCGCTGGCCTTGTTGACTGCCCTGTCACGGGAATTCCACTACTACGGGTTGCTGGCCCTGGAAGATTTGGGAGGGCACTTTAGCCCCCCGGCACAGCCTGCCCCGTTCGGGGCGGATGAAGTGGAAACCCTGCAACCCCGGTTTGACCGGGCGTTGCGCCTGCATCGTCTGGGGTTGAACCCTGAATCCCAATTTGAATGGATGGTGGCCAATCGGCCCCTGACCCCGCGCCAGCATCTGGCTGCGTCGGCACTGGCCAATCGGGAACATTGGGTTGATCGCGCCATCTATAGCATTGAGCGTGCGGGTGACCAGCAGGATTTTGCGCTGCTGTTTCCCCTGGCTTTTGAGAATGAGCTCCGGCAACGCGCCCAACAAAATCAGCTGGATCCGGTCTGGGTTTTTGGAATGGTCCGCCAGGAAAGCCATTTTTTTCCTGAGGCCCGTTCGCGTACCGGTGCCCTGGGATTGATGCAATTGATGCCCGCCACGGCCCGCTGGGCCGCACAACGCATTCCCCTCAGAACGTTCAAGTCAGCCATGACAACCCAGGTGGACGTCAACTTGCAACTGGGCACACTTTACCTGCATCACCTGCTCAAACAACTGGGCGATCCCATACTCGCCACGGCGGCCTACAACGTTGGCCCCAACCGGGTATTGCGCTGGGTCTCCAACAAACCCCAAGATGCCGCAATCTTCATCGAGACCATTCCAATCAGCGAAACTCGCAGCTATGTCCAACACGTCATGTTTAATACTACAATCTACGCCTACCGGCTTGGCTCTCCACCGCTTTCTTTGCGCCAGCGCATCGGGGTCATCCAGGGTGTGACGCCCTCCCTCAATAACCAGCCTGATCCGGCCTCCCAACCATGAAAATCTATGCAGTGGGTGGCGCAATCCGTGACGAACTGTTGAAGCTTCCCGTAGCGGATCGCGATTGGGTGGTGGTGGGAGCCACACCCGAGGAGATGGTCGCAGAAGGATTCAAGCCCATTGGTCGTGATTTTCCGGTGTTCCTGCATCCCCAAACCCACGAAGAGTATGCGTTGGCCCGCACCGAACGGAAAATCGGGCCCGGCTATCAGGGCTTTACTTTCCACACAAGCCCGGATGTCACACTGGAACAAGACCTGAAGCGCCGTGACCTGACCATCAACGCCATGGCACGCGACCCGCAGGGGACGCTGATCGATCCCTTTGGGGGCGTCAATGATCTGCAGCACCGGCTTCTGCGCCATGTGAGCGAGGCCTTTGTCGAAGATCCGGTGCGAATCTTGCGCGTCGCTCGTTTTGCCGCACGCTTCAAAAAAGTGTTCAACTTTAGCGTCGCCCCGGAAACTCTGGCGCTGATGCAGTCCATGGTCGTTCGCGGCGAAGCGGATACACTGGTCCCCGAACGCGTCTGGCAAGAACTGGCACGTGGTCTTGCGGAGTCCATGCCCTCAGAATTATTTCGGGTGCTGGACCAATGTCATGCCTTGCCGCGCATCCTGCCCGAACTGGCCCCTTTCTGGGCTTCACACGCCACCACGGCCCTGGCCAGCGTGGACCGTGCCGCACGCTACGGCCAAGGACTGGATGTCCGGTTTGCCGCATGGATAACATCCCTGTTGCAGGAAGCGCCCAATGGGGGGGCCGACGTTATCCTGCAATTCGCTGAACGACTCCGTGTCCCCGCAGCAATCCGGGATCTGGCACGGATCACCAGCGAGAACCGTCAGGCCATCAGCCAGAGTGCAACGGCCTCAGCTGATACCGTGTTGCGCCTGATCGAACGCACCGATGGGCTGCGTCGCCCGCAACGCTTCGAGGCCATGCTGGCCGCGCATGCCAGTACAGAGCCCGCCAATGATCATGCAATCCGGGATCGTCTGACCCAGGCCCTGCAAGCCGCTTCGCAGGTTTTGGCAGGAGAGATTGCGCGCCAGGAAAACACTCCCGGGCGCATCCAGGAACGCATCCGAAGTGCGCGCCTTGAAGCCATTGCTACCGCACTCCAACAGCATTCATCATGACAGGCCCAGCATGGCCAGCGCCGAAGACGATGTCTGTTCCCTTCCCAGCACCAACACCTTGAACATTTCGCCCATTTCGGCAGGACTCAAAAGCTTTTGAACGGCTGACACCGCAGGCAGGTATCGCGCTTCATCGGTCACAGGAATATCCCCAAGCCTCTCAATCATTCCCTGCTCAATCAACCATCCTGCCATGGTGCGATAGTCTTCGAGGCACAGGCCGTTTTGGATGGCTGTACGCGCCACCGCCGTAAAATCCACATGGGCGGTGATGTCCTGCAATCCAGGGTAGTGCAAGGGGTCGTCGTGGGCATGGTGCCGGATATGACACATCAACGTCCCCTCATGACGCTGGGGATGATAGTACTCGCGCTCAGGAAAACCGTAGTCAATGAAATAGGCCCGGCCTGCCCGCAACGATTGGGCCAGATTAACCATCAAATCCGTGGCAGCCAAACAGATTTCGGTGTCGTAGGGCACCGGAAGCGGGTCTGTAGGAGGCAACCGCCGGATAAGGCGCATATCATTGAGGGGACGCTCCTGCCACACCCAGGCTTCCCGGTCCAGGGCAATTCCCAGTTCCACCCAGTGGTCCCCGCGCCAACCCACCCGATGCACCGGGAGGGCATCCAATACCTCGTTGGCCAGCAGCACTCCCGTCAGCGATTCAGGCCAGGATGAACACCATGCCACCCGCTCACGCAGGTTCTTCGGCAAAGTGGTCAGCAGGGCCTCCTGTCGGGCACGCAGGTCGGCGCTGACTTCCAGAATCAAATAGTGTTCCGGCAATACCTCGCGCTGTGCCAGCGCCAGCAACATATCGCGCGCGAGACGCCCGCTTCCGGCCCCCAGTTCCAAAACCACAGGTCGTTGGCCCTGGAGTTTTGCCAGGTTGTCCGATACGGGGCGCGCCCAGGTTTCGGCAAACAGTGACGTCATTTCCGGCGCTGTGACAAAATAACCGCCGGCCCCCAACTTAACCGAACCGGCACTGTAATACCCCAACCCCGGGGCGTACAACGCCAGCGCCATGAAACGGGAAAAATCCAGCCAGCCCGCGGATTGCCGGATTTGCCGGTTGATCTCACTGCGCAGGCGCTCACTATGTGCGAGGGCTTGCGGTCCAGGGGCCAGAGGGTGCGGTAGAATGGGCGACATCAGAACATCTTCGTCTCAAAGGTCACATGTTAACGGTTGAACGCCCGCCATCGGCAACTTTTATCCGCCTCCAGGAACGGCTGCGCGGTGCTGCGGGCCGGGCCATCAGCGATTACCGTATGATCGAAAAAGACGACACCGTCATGGTTTGCCTGAGCGGGGGCAAGGATTCCCATGCCTTGCTGTCCATTCTTCTGGATATGCAACGTCGCGCACCAGTGCCGTTCCGCCTGATTGCCGTCAACCTGGATCAAAAACAACCGGGGTTTCCGGCCGACGTACTGCCTGCCTACCTGGAATCCCTCGGGGTGGCGTATCACATCATCGAAGCCGACACCTATTCGATCGTGCGTGAAAAAATCCCGGAAGGCAAAACAACCTGTTCCCTCTGCTCCCGTCTGCGCCGTGGTGTCATCTACCGCACAGCCAAAGCGATCGGCGCCAATAAGATTGCTCTGGGACACCACCGGGACGACATCATCGAAACCCTGTTTCTCGACATGTTTTATGGGGGCCGCATCAAGGCCATGCCCCCCAAGCTGGTCACCGACGATGGCTATCACACGGTCATCCGGCCGCTGGCTTACTGCACTGAAAAAGATCTGGCCACTTACGCCCGACACATGCGGTTCCCCATCATCCCCTGTGATCTGTGCGGCTCACAGGAAAACCTCAAGCGACGCGCCATCAAAGACTGGCTGAAGCAACAGGACAAGGAATTTCCGGGACGCGTGGATAACATCTTTCTGGCCTTGCAATCCGTCACTCCCTCGCATTTGGCCGATACCACGCTGTTTGATTTCGCCAACCTGGAACCCGGTCGACATGCCGCCCCTGAAGGCGATATCCTGTTCGATGAGGAAACGCTGGAACGCGGCGCACTGCGCCTGTCCTCGGTCAATGGCCCACGCATCCATTTCGTGAAGGCTGAAAACTCTGATAAAATAAAAGATTAATTTTTGGGAAACCCGCCACCATGAACCCCGCAATTCAACATTTACCCCCCAAGAAAATCAGCTCGTTCTACCCACCGCAACGTACCCTGATGGGGCCGGGACCCTCCGAGATCACACCGCGCGTTCTGGCTGCGATGTCACTGCCCTGCATCGGTTATCTGGATCCGGTGTTCGTTGACATGATGGAAGAGCTCAAAACATTGTTGCGCTATGTCTATCAAACGGATAACCAGCTGACTTTTCCTGCTTCGGGGCCTGGCTCGGTGGGCATGGAAATGTGCTTTGTCAACATGGTCAATTCGGGAGACAAGGTCATTGTCTGTCGCAACGGCGTATTTGGCGGCCACATGATCGAAAATGTCGAACGCTGTGGCGGCAAAGCCATCATCATCGATGACACCTGGGGCGAGCCGGTGGATCCCAACAAGCTGGAAGAAACGCTCAAAAAGCATCCCGACACCAAAGTTGTGGCTTTTGTCCTGGCCGAAACCTCAACCGGCTGCATGTCCGATGCCAAAACCCTGGTGGAAATTGCCCATCGCTATGGCGCCCTGACCATTGTGGACGCGGTCACGCAGCTTGCGGGGACCCCGCTGTTTGTGGATGAATGGGGCATTGATGCAGTCTATTCAGGAAGCCAGAAATGCCTTTCCTGCACCCCTGGCCTGTCCCCGGTGTCCTTCAGCGATCGCGTCGTCGCCCTGGTGCGCAACCGCAAGGAACGCTGCCACAGCTGGTTTATGGATCTCGATCTGGTGCTGGGCTATTGGGGCAACACCAACCGTACTTACCACCATACCGCACCCATCAATGGGCTGTTTGCACTGCATGAAGCCCTGTTGCAGGTTCGCGAAGAAGGCCTGGAAAATGCCTGGGCCCGCCATACCCGCCACTATCTGGCACTCAAGGCCGGATTGGAAGCCATGGGTCTGGAATACCTGGTCAAGGAAGAATATCGGCTGCCGCAGCTTAATGCCGTCAAGGTTCCCGAAGGCATTAACGAAGCCCAGGTACGCAAGGCATTACTGGAAGAATTTAATCTGGAAATCGGCGCCGGGCTGGGGCCCCTGGCAGGCAAGATCTGGCGCTTTGGCTTGATGGGCTATTCGGCCAAATCGGAGAACGTCATGTTG
>DAIDTL010000020.1 GCA_027457225.1 Ferrovaceae bacterium | reverse complement strand
GGATAACCTGTCCCTGATGGCGATGACCGTGGCCACCGGGTTTGTGGTGGACGATGCCATCGTGATGCTGGAAAACATTTCCCGTCATATCGAAGCCGGCGTACCCCCTATGGAAGCTGCTCTGAAGGGAGCAAAAGAGGTCAGTTTCACGGTGGTCTCCATGAGCCTCTCCCTGATTGCGGTGTTTTTGCCGCTTTTGTTGATGGGGGGGCTGGTGGGCCGCATGTTCCAGGAATTCGCCGTAGTGCTGTCGGTAGCCGTGATGGTTTCCCTGGTGGTTTCGCTCACCACCACACCCATGATGTGTGCCCGGCTATTGAAAAAAAGCGCTGGGTCACCGGTGGATGCGCCCCCGCCGCCACGGCGCTGGTTTCAGCGCTGGTTCAAAGCCCCCTTGAACGGGCTCCGCAACGGGATCGATGGGCTACACGTGCATTATGAGAAGTCCCTGGGCTGGGCGGTGGCCCACAAGCGCTGGATTTTGCTGATGCTGCTCACCACCATTGCCCTCAATATTTATCTTTACGTCATCGTGCCCAAGGGGTTCTTTCCACAACAGGATACCGGCCGTCTGATCGGCCAGGTGCAGGCGGATCAGAGCATTTCCTTCCAGGCCATGCGCGGCAAGCTCATCGAATTCATCGCCCTTTGCAAAACCGACCCCGACGCCCAGAACGTGATCGGATTCACGGGCGGCTCTGCTCGCAACACGGCGTTCGTATTCATGACGTTGAAGCCTCCGGGAGAGCGCAAGGTGTCCTCCGATGCGGTCATTGCCCGGCTGCGCAAGAAGCTTGCCCAGGTGGCTGGAGCCAGCCTGTATTTTCAGGCGGTGCAGGATCTGCGCTTTGGCGTGCGCTTGGGCAACGCCCAGTACCAGTACACCCTGCAGGGCAACGATCTGGAAGAGCTGCGGTTGTGGGGGCCCAAGATCCTCGCCGCATTGTCCAAGCTACCGGAGCTGGCGGATGTGAATACGGACCAACAGGACAAGGGGCTCGACGTTTACCTGACATATGATCGCGATACCGCAGGGCGGCTCGGCGTTTCTGCCAGCGCCATCGACCTCACCCTGAACGATCTCTACGGCCAGCGCATCATCTCGAACATCTACAACCCGCTCAACCAGTATCGCGTGGTGATGGAGGCGGCCCCACCCTTTTGGCAATCTTCCGCCATGCTAGACCAGACCTATGTGTCGGGTACCAACGGCGCGATCGTCCCCTTATCGGCGGTGGCGCGATTCGCCCCGGGGAATGCTGCCTTGTCGGTCAACCACCAGGGCCAGTTTCCTGCCAGCACCATCACCTTCAATCTGCCTATCGGCGTTTCATTGGGCCAGGCCACCCAGGCCATCGACCGGGCATTCCTCCGGCTGGGAGTGCCCGCATCGATCCAGGGCGGGTTTCAGGGCACGGCCAAGGTATTTCGCTCGTCGCTTTCCAGCCAGCCGCTCCTGATCATGGCAGCGTTGCTCGCGGTCTACATCGTGCTAGGCATTCTCTACGAAAGCCTGGTCCATCCACTGACGATTCTCTCCACGTTGCCTTCTGCCGGGGTGGGGGCGCTACTGGCCCTGATGGCCACCGGTGTAGAATTCAGTCTGATGGCATTGATTGGGGTGATATTGTTGATCGGGATCGTCAAGAAAAACGCCATCATGATGATCGACTTTGCTTTGCAGGCGGAGCGTCAGAACGGCATTCCCCCTGAAGCGGCCATTCTTCAGGCGTGCAAGCTGAGGTTTAGGCCGATCATGATGACGACGCTCGCCGCCATGCTGGGGGCGCTCCCTCTGGCCGTGGGCTGGGGTGTGGGTTCGGAATTGCGCCGACCGCTGGGCATTTCGATTCTGGGGGGACTCGCGGTCAGCCAAATTCTGACCCTTTACACCACACCGGTGGTTTATATCTATCTGGATCACTTCCGCACCGCCATGCTGTCACGTTTCCGCTCCTTGTCCTTTCGGCCCGGTCATGAAACCCATTAACCGGATTCTCCGCACCGCAGTGGCGGCCCTCGTAGTGGCGTTGGCCGGCTGCGCCGTCGGCCCGGACTACGAACGCCCTGCGGTGCCTACGCCGCAGTCTTTGACCGTGCCGCCTGGCTGGAAGGTGGCCGAACCCCACGACGCCGAGATTCCGGCGGACTGGTGGAAGATGTTCAACGACCCTGTGCTTGCGGGTTATGAGCAGAAAGTGGCCCAATCCAACCAGACTCTGGCGCAGCGGGAAGCGGCTCTACGCCAAGCGCGCGCGCTGGTACAGATCGCTCAGGCCGGGCTCTTCCCTACCCTCAATGCCACTGCCGGCACCACCCGCAACCGGGCCTCTGCCGGGGCCATTGGCCTCGCTCAGGGGAAGATCTACGACAACTACCTGCTCGCCGCCCAGGCCAGCTGGGAGCCCGACTTGTGGGGGTCGGTGCGCCGTTCCATCGAAGCCAGCACGGCATCCATGCAGGCCAGTGCGGGGCAACTGGCCGCCTCGCGGCTCTCCCTACAAAGCCAGCTTGCGGTGGATTATTTCCAGTTGCGAGCGGATGATGCGCAAAAGAAACTGTTGACCGACACCGTCGATGCCTACCAGAAATTCCTCGAGCTGACCCGGCACCGCTTTGACCAGGGTGTGGCTGCGCAAACGGATGTGCTTCAGGCGGAAGGCCAGTTGCGCAGCACCGAGGCTCTGCTGTTGGATGTGGGCATACAGCGGGCGCAACTGGAGCATGCGATTGCCGTTTTGACGGGCACCCCGACCCCAGAATTTCACATTCCGGAATTACCTCTGGGCCCGGACATTCCCCACATTCCCCTGACTGTTCCTTCGGTGCTGCTGGAGCGGCGGCCGGACGTGGCCTCGGCGGAACGCAGCGCCGCAGCGGCGAGCGCGCAGATCGGGGTGGCCAAGGCGGCGTTTTTTCCGGCTTTGAGCATCAACGGCGCCCTGGGCTTCCAAAACAGTGCATACAACAACTTGGTGAGCCAGCCCAATTCCATGTGGAGCCTAAGCCCCCAGTTGCTGCTGCCCATATTCAATGCGGGCTTGCTCGCAGCAGGGGTGGACCAAGCTGTGGCCGTGTACGACCAGTCCGTGGCCAATTACCGGGAGGTGGTGCTGGAAGCCTTCCAGAACGTGGAAGACAACTTGGTGGCGGCGGCTATACTTGCACATGAAATCACGGTACAGGACGAAGCAGTGCGTGCCGCCCGCAGCACGCTGACACTGACCGACAGCCAGTATCGGGAAGGTATCGTGGGTTATCTCAACGTCATCGCGGCGCAGACCGCCCTGCTCACCAACGAGTTGACCGAATTGAACCTGCGTAGCCGCCAATATGTGGCGAGTGTGCAATTGATTGTGGCTCTGGGCGGGGGTTGGGATGGCACGCAGTGAGGATAAACCTGGATAATGAGCTCATGACACAGTCCGAACCGGCTTTTTTCAATCTCTATAGCCACGATTTCGTGCGCGTGGCCGTGGCCATTCCCGAAGTGCGAGTGGCGGATCCCACCTGGAACACGACACGCACGCTTGAACTGATGCAACAAGCAGCGGCCCAGCAGGCTTGCCTCATTGTCTTTCCAGAATTGGGCCTGACGGCGTATTCATGTGAGGACCTGTTCCACCAGGATGCGCTGCTAAAGGCCGCATTGCAGGCCCTGACCAGATTGATCCAGGAGAGCAGCAAACTGCCCATCGTGGCCGTGGTAGGTTTACCGATTCGACATCGTGGTCGACTTTTTAATTGTGCGGTTCTTGTCTGTAGCGGCAGAATTTTAGGTATTGTGCCCAAAACCTATCTTCCGAATTATCGCGAATTTTACGAGGGGCGCCATTTTGTCTCAGGAGATCTGGCGCACGAATCAAACCTGGATTTGCCTGGTTTTTCCGGCATTCCGTTCGGCACTCACCTGCTGTTTCAAGCCAGCAATCAGCCACTGCTGACTTTGGCGGCAGAAATCTGCGAAGATCTGTGGGTTCCCATTCCTCCTTCGAGCATCGCAGCTCTGGCTGGCGCCACGCTCATAGTCAACCCTTCAGCGTCAAACGCTACCATCGGCAAAGAATCCTACCGCCGGCAACTGGTTTCCAACCAGTCAGCCCGATGCCTTGCAGCCTATCTGTACAGTGCTGCAGGCCGCGGTGAGTCCTCTACTGATCTGGCATGGGACGGGCATGGCCTGATTGCAGATTATGGTGAAATCAAGGCTGAAAGTATTCGTTTTGCGGACGAGGACCAAATCATCCTGGCAGATGTTGATCTGATCCGGCTGCATCAGGAACGCATACGCCAAAACACCTTTTCTGAAACGACCCGACGATATCAGGATGCAGTTGCGAGGATGACAATTATCCCGTTCGAACTTCCGCTGCCTCGTGAACGTTATTTGCCATTGTATGTGCCTCCCCTGCGCTACCCTTACGTTCCCAATGATCCAACACAACGAGACGAACGTTGTCGCGATGTGTTCAATATTCAGGTTCAGGGGCTGACCACGCGACTCAAAGCCACTGGGCTGCAAAAATTGATCCTGGGAATTTCAGGTGGGCTCGATTCCACGCATGCACTGCTGGTGGCGATATCAGTGCTGGATATTTTGAAGCTGCCACGCAAAAACCTGCTCGCCTACACCCTTCCGGGGTTTGCCACTTCGAACAAATCTCTCAAATTGGCGCATCAATTAATGCAGGCACTGGGGGTCAGCGCAGCAGAAATCGATATTCGCCCCAGTTGCCTGCAGATGCTCAAAGATATTGGCCATCCATTTCACAACGGCCAACCGGTTTATGACATTACTTTCGAGAATGTGCAGGCAGGCGAACGCACCAGCCATTTATTTCGCCTAGCCAACCAGCACGCAGGGTTAGTAGTGGGTACGAGCGATCTGAGTGAATTGGCCCTGGGTTGGTCTACCTACGGCGTGGGAGACCATATGGCCCACTACCACATCAACGCGAGTGTCCCGAAAACCTTGATTCAGCACCTCATTCGCTGGGTCATGGAGGGCGATAGAATGGGCGGCAACGTGTCTGCAGCACTTGCTTCTGTTCTGGCCAGTGAAATTACGCCGGAATTAATCCCTGCATCCCAACCAGAAAATATTCAGCGAAGCGAAGATACCGTGGGCCCTTATTCCCTGCAGGATTTTAATCTTTACCACATCCTGCGTTTTGGATTTGAACCTTCCCGGGTGGCCTTTTTAGCATGGTGCGCCTGGAGTGATGCCACTCGTGGCGAATGGCCCCACATCCCAAAAAAGGAACAAGTCAGTTACTCTATTGGTGACATCCGGCGCTGGTTGCAGGTGTTTGTAAAACGCTTTTTCCAGGACAGTCAATTCAAGCGCACCTGCATC
The DNA here is from genome assembly GCA_027457225.1 of Ferrovaceae bacterium. Taxonomy (GTDB): domain Bacteria; phylum Pseudomonadota; class Gammaproteobacteria; order Burkholderiales; family Ferrovaceae; genus JAJZRV01. Next base: position 5,993 of record DAIDTL010000020.1, on the reverse strand, counting down.
GCCAACGCCCCCAAAGTGGGTTCAGGGGGATCTTTATCTCCACGCGGTGACTGGCGTGCTCCTAGCGATGCTGTGGCTACGGTCTGGCTCAAAACGCTGGACGATGTTCCAGATCAGGAACCTCAGACAAAGGGCCCCTGATGGACTTTCAGCCGCTTTTGGTAACGCCTGAGCAGTCCATTGGCGAATCACTTTGGTTTATTTTCCGGGGCTCACACTTGCTTGTTACCGATGCCGAAGAAATCATCAACCTTCCGGACGATAAGACGTCTGCATTCTTTGCTCATTTTATTCTGCGCCGACACGTCATCGACCAGCTGCAGGGTCGGGTCTGCTATGGAATCGAGGTGAGTACCCAGGCCGCATCCCCCCCGGGCTATGTTTTTGCCAGCTTGCGTTCCTTATTTGGTCGCACCGACGATGCTCTTCTGTCCCTGGCAGGGCGCGCATTCCAGATTATCGACTGGGATCGTACTCACCTTTACTGTAGCCGCTGCGGTACACCAACAACGCTACACACGCATGAACGCGCTCGCATCTGCCCTTCCTGTCAATTGGCTTTTTACCCGCGGATTGCACCAGTAGTCATGGGCCTCATTATTCGTGGCCAGGAGTTGCTGTTGGCCCGTAGCCCGCAATTCGCGCCCAATGTCTACAGCGCTATCGCCGGATATTGCGAACCGGGAGAAAGTCTTGAAATCGCCTTGAAACGAGAGATTCGGGAAGAGGTCGGCGTTGAAGTAGGAAATCTTCAATATTTTAGAAGCCAATCCTGGCCCTTTCCTCATTCTTTGATGGTTGCGTTTACCTGTCACTACCAGTCTGGAGTCATTGCGCCTCAGCCCGGTGAAATTGAGGATGCGCGCTGGTTTTCGATGAACGACCTACCCATGCTCCCACACCCGGTTAGTGTTGCCCGACAACTCATCGATGCGACTCTGGCACTCATGAAATCTCGTCATCATGCCCTTCATTGAACACCTCCTGGGCATTGTGGGGCCTGCTGGTCTGATTACCGAACCCGATGCACTAACTTCATATAATAAGGACTGGCGCGGTCGTTATCACGGCGACGCTAAAGTGGTTGTTAAGCCCGCCAACACCTCTGAAGTCGCAGCCGTAGTTCGTGCCTGCCATGAGGCCAGGGTCCCAATTGTGCCTCAAGGGGGCAATACCGGCCTGTGCGGAGCATCGATACCGCGCCCGGGCCAGGGAGAAATCATCCTCAATCTGTCTCGAATGAACCGCATTCTGGCAACCGACTGGGATAATGACACCTTGACCTGCGAAGCAGGAACCATCCTTGCCACAGTTCAGAGTACAGCGCGTCAAGGAGGTCGATTGTTTCCGCTGAGTATTGCCTCTGAAGGAAGTGCTGAAATTGGAGGCGTCGTTTCTACCAACGCTGGGGGCACTGCAGTACTGCGCTATGGCAGTATGCGCAATCTTGTGATGGGGCTTGAAGTCGTTTTGCCGGACAGCCGTATTTGGAACGGAATACGAAGTTTGCGCAAGGATAACAGCGGATATGATCTCAAGCAGTGGTTCATTGGGGCCGAGGGCACGCTAGGCATCATTACCGCTGCCGTACTGCGTCTGTTTCCGCTACCTCGCGTACGTGCAACGGCTTGGGTTGCCGTTAAAACTCCCAGGGCAGCGGTGAACCTGTTGGGACATCTCAAGACACGTAGTGGCGATCGGCTTACCGGGTTTGAACTGGTTTCCCGTCCTTCCCTACAAATGGTACTCGATCATATTTCGGGAAGCCATGACCCGTTGCAACAGCCGTCGCCCTGGTATGTTCTGGTAGAGATGGACGATACGGACCCAGATTCAGAGCTACATGCCGTACTTGAAGACAGCCTCAATGAGGCTTTGAGGTCAGAGATGATCACAGATGCCGCATTGGCACAAAGCGAGATTCAGGCTGATGCGCTTTGGGTTTTGCGTGAAAACATTTCCGAGGCGCAGCGGCTGGAAGGCATCAGCATAAAGCATGATATTAGCGTGCCTGTCAGCCGTATTCCCGACTTGATCGAAGAAGCAACTGAGCGGCTGGAAGCCCAATTTCCAGGAATCCGTTTGCTCTGTTTTGGCCATGTGGGTGATGGGAACCTGCACTACAACTTGTCAAAACCCAACCGTCTGGAGAATTCCAAATTCATACAGCAGACGTTGACAGTCAATCGTATCGTGCATGATACGGTTGACCGTCTGGGTGGCAGTATTAGTGCTGAACACGGTATTGGCCAGCTCAAATTAGATGAACTGGCGCATTACAAGAACCCTGTAGAGCTCGATTTGATGAGAAGCATCAAACAGACGCTAGATCCCTTCAACTTGATGAACCCTGGAAAGGTTTTACACACTACCAAAGAATGACCTGTTGGTCAGGAGCGCGGTACAACAGGTCTCCGGGTTTGGTGCCAAAGGCCTCCTGAAACCCGGGTTGGTTTACCAAGGGGCCATTGGCCCGAAAGGCAGCAGGTGCATGGGGATCCACTTTAAGCAAACGAAGGACCTCGGCATCTCGCACCCGACTGCGCCATGCCTGCACCCAACCGCAATAAAAACGTTGATTCCCGTCCATTCCATCTATCACTGGCGCCGATTCCTCCCCCAGCGCCAGATGATAAGCTTTGAAGGCGATGGCGAGCCCCGAGTTGTCCGCAATATTTTCTCCAAGCGTCAATTCGCCATTCACAAAATATCCTGGGAGAGGGCTATATGCGTCGTACTGCTCCACCAGGGCATGAGTTCGTTTGGAAAACTGTTGTCGATCCTCGTCGCTCCACCAGTTGCGCAGATTGCCCTGCCCGTCTGACTGGCTTCCTTGATCATCAAAGGCATGACTGATCTCATGTCCGATGACCGCTCCAATGGCCCCATAATTAACGGAATCATCAGCCTCTGGATTGAAGAACGGAGGTTGCAAAATTGCCGCAGGAAAAACGATTTCATTGAGGCGAGCACTGTAATAGGCATTAACCGTTTGCGGTGTCATGCCCCACTCCTCTCGGTCGATGGGTTCTCCCAGTTTGTTGATCTGACGCCGTGTCTCAAATTGGCTGGCGCGCATCAAGTTACCCAGCAACTCACCAGGCCGAATAACTAACGCACTGTAATCACGCCAGCGGTTGGGGTAACCTATTTTGGTGTTCAATGCCGCCAGCTTTCGCAATGCTTCCTGGCGCGTAGCCAGGCTCATCCAGGGTAGGGTTTCAATACTCTGACGGTAAGCCGTGAGCAGGTTATCCACCAGGGTTTGCATGCGTAGCTTACTGGATTCTGGAAAGACCTGATCAACATACAGATGCCCCAAGGCCTCACCCATGCTGGTATCTACCACGGCAACCCCGCGTTTCCAGCGAGGACGGTTTTCAGGAATGCCCCGTACGGTTTTTCCATGGAACTGAAACTGGGCATTCACGAAATCTGCGTTGAGATACGGAGCATAAGCATCCAAAAGGCGGCTCCTGAGATAAGTCTTCCAGTCCTCAAGAGGCACGGATCGAGTCAAGGTAGCCATCGCTTTAAAGTAACTGGGTTGGCGTACGATTAAAGCATTCACGCGCCCGTTGATTTCCATGGTCGTTTGCCAGGTCGCCCAGGCAAAGTCTGGAGAGATCTGTGCATCAAGTTCGGCAACAGAAATCTTGTTGTAGGTTTTGATGCTGTCGCGATTTTCGACTTTGGTCCATTGTGCCTGCGCCAACGCAGTTTCCAAAGATAGTACTTTCTGAGCTGAAAGTGCTGGCGCCGACTCGTGTGCCAGAGTAAATAATGTCTCGAGGTAACGTTGATAGGCTTCGCGAATGTGAGTAAGGCGTGGATCAGTCGTGTTCAAGTAATATTCGCGGTCCGGCATTCCCAAACCGCCCTGACTGATATATACCGCATAACGCGTGGCTTCACGGGCATCCGGTGCGACCGAAGGTTCAATTGGGACAGAAATGCCCACCGTTGCCAAATACCCCATCAACCCAATCAGTGCTTCGTGAGATTGCACCCCGTCAATGCGTGACAATTCCTCTGTCAGTGGTGTCATACCACCAGTCTCAAGTGTCGGTTCATCCATGAAATCTCGATAGAGATCCGCCATTTTTCGGGCTTCGGACTCGGGATCCAGATCAGGCTGGTCTACTAACGATTCAATAATGCTTCGCAAGCGGGCTTCGGATTGATCCCTCAATTGATCAAAAGCCCCATAACGGGCGCGATCCTCTGGTATGACAGCCGTTTCCAGCCATTTGCCAGAAACATGACGATATAAATCGTCCTGGGGTCGAACTGCGGTATTCATCCATTGGAGATCCACACCGGATTGAATAGGTGATGGAGACCATTCGGCACAACCTGTCAACATTGTCACCAGAACCACTCCCCAGAAAATTGTTTTCATCAATACCTTCATTGCGTTAGGATCATGTCAGTAACAGAAAGTCTCGGACCCGTTTCAGTTCATCGCGTTTTTGCGCGGCTACTTCGAATTCCAGGTTCCGCGCGGCATTCAACATTTCCTTTTCAAGCCGTTTGAGCAGTACGGTCAACTGTTTTTCTGAAAGCTCATCCAGATGTTCTGCAGCAGATATTTTTGATAATTCCTGAGAGGCAGACTCCGGATCATAGATACCCTCTATGATATTCTTAATGCGCTTGTTCACCCCGCGCGGGGTGATGTGGTGCAGTTCATTGTAAGCAATTTGAAGCTTACGACGACGCTCAGTTTCGCTAATGGCTGCTCGCATGGAATTTGTCACGGAGTCCCCGTACAGAATGGCTTTTCCATGGATATGACGAGCTGCCCGTCCAATAGTCTGGATCAAAGAGCGTTCGGAACGCAAAAAACCTTCCTTGTCCGCATCTAATATGGCTACTAGGGAGACCTCTGGAATATCGAGCCCTTCGCGCAGTAGATTAATTCCCACTAGAACATCGAATATGCCCATGCGCAAATCGCTAATGATTTCCACACGCTCTACGGTATCAATGTCGGAATGAAGGTAACGTACCTTGATGCCATGCTCGTCCAGGTATTCTGTCAAATCTTCAGACATGCGCTTGGTCAAAGTGGTCACTAGCACTCGTTCACCCGCAGCGACTCTTATGGTGATTTCAGAAAGCAGGTCGTCCACTTGAGTGCGTGCAGGTCGAACTTCTAGCGCAGGGTCAACCAACCCGGTAGGCCGAACCAATTGTTCCACCACTTGTCCTGCGTGCTTTTCTTCATAGATAGCGGGCGTAGCTGAAATGAAAATACATTGAGGAATCAGTCGTTCGAATTCATCGAACCTCAATGGACGATTGTCCAGCGCTGATGGAAGACGAAACCCATAGTTGACGAGGTTTTCCTTGCGGGCCCGATCACCTTTATACATCCCACCAATTTGTGGAATGGTGACATGGGATTCGTCCACGAACATCAAAGCGTTTTTTGGCAAATATTCAATTAATGTCGGTGGTGGTTCGCCTGGGGCACGTTGGGACAGATGCCGTGAATAATTTTCAATACCTTTGCAGAAACCGATTTCGTTGAGCATTTCTAGATCATATCGGGTGCGTTGTTCGATTCGTTGTTGCTCAACCAGTTTGTGTTCTCGTGCAAAAAAGTCTATGCGATCATTCAACTCGATCTTGATGGATTCGATGGCCTGGAGCACGGTTTCACGTGGCGTAACATAATGACTGGAAGGGAATACGGTAAAGCGTCCTAGACGTTGTAGCGTCCGTCCGGTCAACGGATCAAATAACATCAGGCTTTCTACCGCATCATCGAACAATGTCACACGCAGTGCCGCCTCACTGTTTTCTGCTGGAAAAATGTCAATTACATCGCCGCGAACCCTGAATACGCCACGTCGAAATTCCAGCTCATTTCGGGTGTACTGCATGGTTACGAGACGAGAAACAATGGCGCGCTGGTCATTCTTATCCTGCTCACGCAGGTGCAATATCATGTTGTGGTATTCGGTAAGTTCTCCAATCCCGTAAAT